>NZ_JARVSX010000015.1:0-140822 GCF_030208975.1 Pseudomonas sp. ME-P-057 | reverse complement strand
CGGTGGGTCAGCGCCGGACATGTTGAATGACACGACGCATTCGCCAACAAGCCTGCTCCTACAGATTTGCGGCGTTACCCGTTGGGCGGCGATACCAGATGCATTCCAGGTGGTAGCCGGTTCGATGCGCAAAGGCGTGACATGTCATAAACAGGAACCACGGCTCGACATCACCCAGTAGGCATTCATTCGAGCCATGGCGTGACACCGCCCTGTTGGAATTTACAGAAGCCATGGCCCGACCTCGGTCTGTAGGAGCCGGCTTGCTGGCGAACGCGGTGGCGCGGCTGGCGCTGTTAATCCGATGCCTGCAGGCCTTTTTGCTTCATCACCAGGTTCTTGTCCTTTTTGTACTGCAGCGCGACTTCCGGCGCCGGACCGCTCTTGCCGGTCTCCATCCACAGGCGCATGCGGCTGGCGTCGGCGAAATGGGTGTATTTGCCGAACGCATCGAGAATCACCACCGACACTGGACGATTGGCCATGCTGGTCAGCAGCACCAGGCAATGGCCCGCCTGATTGGTGAAGCCTGTCTTGGTCAGCTTGATGTCCCAGTTGGACTTACGCACCAGATGGTCCGTGTTGCTGAAACCAAGAACGTAGGTCGGTTTGCGGAACGTGACGGTTTTTTCCGGAGTCGTGCTCAGCTCGCGCAGCAGCGGGTAATTACGCGCCGCGAGCGCGAGTTTGGTCAGGTCGCGCGCGGTGGACACGTTGAACACCGAGAGCCCGGTGGGCTCCATGTACACCGTATGGCCCATGCCAAGCGCTTTCGCCTTGGCGTTCATCGCCCTGATGAACGCCGGATAGCCGCCCGGGTAGCTATGGGCCAGGCTCGCCGCCGCGCGGTTTTCCGAGGACATCAGGGTAATCAGCAGCATGTCACGGCGATTCAGTTCACTGCCCAGCTTGACGCGGGAGAACACGCCTTTCATCTCGGCGGTCTGTGAAATGTCGACCTTGACCATCTCGTCCATCGGCAGTTTTGCGTCGAGTGTCACCATTGCCGTCATCAGCTTGGTCACCGAGGCGATGGGCACAATGATGTCGGGGTTGCTGGCATACAGCACCTGACCCGTCTGCAGGTCGGTGATCATGGCGCTGCCGGAAGCCAGGTGAAGATTGGCCGGGTCGCGATTGAAAGCCGCAGGCTCGTTGGCGAGAGTGACGGTAGAAAGTGCGCAGCCTGTAAGTGCAAATAATAGGCCGATGAGGGAGTGACGAATTTTCAAGAGCAAAGCTCACTTAGTGATGGCAAGTTGCGTGGAAGGTCGCACTTTCTTCAAGGACGACAACAAGTTCGGCGCATTTTAGGAGCAAGTTTCTGAAGATGTCGATGGGCCGAGGCCTGGTTTCGTTAATAAACGTGCGCCGTATGGGTGAGGTTCAGGTAGCGGATCCAAAAAGCCTGTATCTAACAGGGTCCTGTTACTGAATTTGGCGGTGACGTTTGTCTGTAGCGTGCAGTCCGGGACACCCGAGCCATGCGGGAACACCGATGGCGAGGCAAAAAAAAGCCCGCGTCACAAAGGAGGCGGGCTAAAGGGGTGTGCGGAGCAACGCACGATTCACAGGGAAGAGCAAATAGGGGTTCAGCTATTGAGCGGGCGGCCTTCAAGTTGCTGCGACAACGCTTGCGCCGCAGGCAAAGAGGGCAACGGACCGCTGACCGGCTCGCCGTTCTGAACCAGGTACCAGCAGGCCAGCAGACCACGCTCACGAAGTTGGGCGGGAACTGCGCTGCCGACAACCGACATGATTTGAACCTTGGTCATAAGTGCCTCCATCAATCTATGGCGCCACTTTACGGTCCGGCCGGTTGATGCAGAAATCACTGTGCTCGATAGTCGTCATTGATGAGCGGTGGGGGCGGCGTTCAAGCGCTTGTGCGCACAGCGTCGCGGGACGGGTCGGGAAACCGGAAAACAAAACCCCGCCGGGGAGGCGGGGTCGTTGTAGAAGGGCGGCTATTCGGATGACGCCGCCTTCTTGCCAAGTTTAACGAGGCGCTGTTACCAGCGACCACCGCCGTGGTAGTAGCCTGGCGGTGGGCCGTAATAACGTGGCGGGCCGTAATAGCGGCGCTCGTACACCACAGGCCGTTCAACCACATAAGCGGGCTGGTAGTAAACCGGCGGCGGAGGCGGTGGCGCGTAATAAACAGGCGCCGGGGCCGCGTACACGGGGGCGGGCGATACATACGTCGGACCGGAAGCCACGGCTGCGCCGACGACACCGCCGACGACCGCTCCGATCACGGCTGCTCCGCCCCAGCCCGGGCCGCCGCCGTGAGCTTGTGCCTGGCCTGCGAGGGCGAGGGCGCCTAACAACAAGGCAACTTTGGGGATCTGACGAATCATGACTGTTCCTCGGTGTTCGGTCCCGTTGTCGCGTGCCTGCGTTACGCTCAGGCACTGCCACGGGATAACTTCTCAGACAACGACTTTGGAAATATCTGCGAGGCCGTTGCGTAAATTTTGTGTAAGGTATTCGCCAACTTTAATGACACTGACAGCCACAGGATTTGCACCCCTGCGGACAGGCGTCGCGATT
This sequence comes from Pseudomonas sp. ME-P-057, assembly GCF_030208975.1. NCBI lineage: Bacteria > Pseudomonadati > Pseudomonadota > Gammaproteobacteria > Pseudomonadales > Pseudomonadaceae > Pseudomonas > Pseudomonas sp. ME-P-057. Next base: position 138,269 of record NZ_JARVSX010000015.1, on the reverse strand, counting down.
CTACGCCTTTGCTCAGCGCCGTTCTAATACCACTCGGGAGATTTCATGTTGGTCACCGCCAGTAAGGAAACACTGTTGTGCATGTCGCTGGCCGGGCGCCCCGGCAACTTCGGTGTGCGATTCCATAATCATCTTTATCAGCAGTTGGGTTTGAATTTCTATTACAAGGCCTTCGCACCCAGCGACTTGCCCGCGGCCATCGCCGGCATGCGTTCGCTGGGCATCCGTGGATGCGGCGTGTCGATGCCGTTCAAAGAGGCGGCCATCGAACTGGTCGACGAAATGGACGCCTCCGCTGCTGCCATTCAATCCATCAACACCATCGTGAACACCGACGGTCATTTAAAGGCCTATAACACCGACTACATTGCCATCGCGCAACTGGTGGACACCCATCAAGTGCCGCGTACGCGCTTCGCCCTGCGTGGCAGTGGCGGCATGGCTAAAGCCGTCGCCTGCGCATTGCGCGACGCGGGCTTCACTGACGGTCTGATCGTCGCGCGCAATGAAACGGCGGGAAAGGCGCTTGCGCAGACTTGCGGATTTGCCTGGCAGGCCGAACTCGGCGGTGAGCGGCCACCACTGCTGGTCAACGTCACACCCTTGGGCATGGCCGGCGACCAAGCCGACGCGCTGGCGTTTGACCAGGCCGCCATCGAACACGCCGAGACTGCGTTTGACGTCGTCGCCACGCCGGCACGCACGCCCTTCATTATTCAAGCCGAACGGCTGGGCAAACGCCTGATCACCGGCGACCAGGTTGCAGCCATTCAGGCGCTGGAGCAGTTCATTCTCTACACCGGCGTGACGCCCACCGAGGCGCAGTATCAAACGGCGGCGACATTCGCACGGGGTTTAGAATAAAGCCGCAGCGGCAGCAAATGATCGTTTAGCAAATGATGCGGGATTTCGATGCGGATGGAGGTTGGGCTGCCCATGCATAGGCGTATGCGGAATGCGCGCAACAATGCCTGCGCCGCCACCACCTGTAGGAGCGCGCTTGCCCGCGAATGCGTTGGGTCATTGCATGCAGCAGTGTCTGGAAGGATGCTTTCGCGGGCAAGCGCGCTCCTACAATTGGCCGTCGTTTAAAACCAATCAATAGGTGACGCTGGCTCAAGCAACCATACCCCGCCAGCAATGCCAGCTGCGCAAGACAACGCCTGCGCCGCCACCATCTGTAGGAGCGCGCTTGCCCGCGAATGCGTTGGGTCATTGCCTGCAGCAGTGTTTGGAAGGACGCCTTCGCGGGCAAGCGCGCTCCTACAATTGGCCGTCGTTTAAAACCAATCAATAGGTGACGCTGGCTCAAGCAACCATACCCCGCCAGCAATGCCAGCTGCGCAAGACAACGCCTGCGCCGCCACCATCTGTAGGAGCGCGCTTGCCCGCGAATACGATGGGTCATTGCATGCAGCAGTGTTTGGAAGGATGCTTTCGCGGGCAAGCGCGCTCCTGGAATTGGCCATCGTTTCAAACCAATCACTGGGTGACGCAGGCTTGAGCCGACTTACCCCTCCAGCAACGCCAGCCGTTCTTCCAGCTCGGTGATGCGGGCTTCGAGCGTATCGATTCGCTCGATAAGCGCCGCATTGCCCGATCCACCTGAGCTGGAGGTGCCGCTAACGCCACGCTCCGCCGCGTGCTGTCGTGCGGCGAGGGCGGTTTCAAGGTCTGCCGGGTCGCCCAGTGCGTGCATGTAGCGGTCTTCACGCTGACCGGCCTGCCGTGGGATCAGCACCGCCAGGCCGCGCCCGATGAGCCGTTCGAGCTGATGCACCACTGCAGCTGTGTCGTCGAAATCGTGCATGCGGTTGCTGCGGGTCAAGAGCTCGTTGACAGTTTGTGGACCGCGCAAGAACAGCAACCCGCTCAGAATCAGTTGCGCCGGTACCAGCTCCAGGGTCTTGTCGACGCGGTGCTCCCAGCGGTCCGCCCGGCTGCCCATGACCAGTCGCGTCAGCTGCAGGCTCTCCAGCGCCCGCAGGCTCTGGCCCACTTGCCCCGGCGTCAGGTTCATCACCGGCTCCCGACTGGTTTTCTGGTTACACGCCAGCACCAGTGCATTTAGGGTGAGGGGGTAGCTCTCGGGATGGGTCGCCTGCTTCTCGATGAGGCAGCCCAGGATGCGCACCTCAATGCTGTTCAGTTGCAGCGCCTCTGCGGTTTCAACGGTATTTTCGCCATCCTGCTCGTCAGCCATGACCCATTCCCCAAGCGTTGAAAAGGCTATGAGGGTAGGGGCTGGATGAGGTAAAAGACAAGCCGCGATCGCGTTCGCCCTCAGGCGACCCATTCCTTCAGGAACTGCCATGACCCTTTCTCTCTACGCCGCTTCGATTCCCGTCTTCAAGCAAATGCTTACCGCCCTGGCTGCCGTATTGGCCAAAGGTGAGGCTCACGCCACCGCCAAAAACATTCAGCCGGACGCCCTGCTGCAGGCGCGTCTGTTCCCCGACATGTTCCCGTTGGTGCGTCAGGTGCAGATCGCCGTGGATTTCGCCAAAGGCGCCGGCGCACGTCTGGCGGGCATGGAACCGCCAAAATACGAAGACAGCGAAACCACCTTCGCCGACCTCCAGGCGCTGCTGACCAAGGTCCTGGCCTTCCTGGACACCATCAAGGCCGAGCAGGTCGATGGCAACGAAGCGCGGGAAATCGTGCTGCGCCCCGGCACTGACAAGGAAAAGCGCCTGGACACCCAGACCTACCTGTTGCACTACTCGTTGCCGCAGTTCTTCTTCCACGTCACCACCGCCTATGACCTGCTGCGTCACAACGGCGTGGAAGTCGGCAAGCGCGATTACATGGGCGCTTACTGATCGGTCTCGCTGGGTCGCCTGACTCGCTGTCTGACTGGCTTCGCAATCCGGTTCAGCTCAGGCAGTGAGTCGTGTTTGGTGCAGCGTCTCTGATACCCTTCGCATCCAGTTTTTTGCCACATCCGATCGACCGCTCCGCGAGGACCGGTCGTTTCGTCGTTCTGGAGATTTCATGTTTTTCCCCATTTACCTGTTGTCGGCCGCCGGCTTTACGGTACTGACCACAGAGTTCGTGATCGTCGGTCTGCTGCCAGCCATCGCCCGAGACCTGGCCGTCACCATCCCCCAGGCCGGTTTGCTGGTCACGTTATTCGCCTTCACTGTCGCCTGCTTCGGGCCTTTCCTGACAGCGTGGTTTTCACGCTTCGAGCGCAAGCGCCTGTTCATCTCGGTGCTGATCCTGTTCGGCATATCCAACGCCGTCGCGGCACTGGCCCCCAGCATTTGGGTGATGGCCGTCGCGCGGCTGATCCCGGCCCTCGGGCTGCCGGTGTTCTGGGCGCTGGCCAGCGAGACTGCCGTGGATATTGTCGGCCCGGATCACGCCGGACGCGCGATCGCGAAGATTGGTTTCGGCATCGTCTGCGCCACCGTTTTCGGCATCCCGGTCGGCACCTTGATCTCTGATGCCATCGGTTGGCGCAGCGCTTTTGCCATTCTGTCGGTGGTGGCTTTTGCCAAGGCGTTGCTGTTGTTCATCTATCTGCCGCGCAGCCTGCACAAGGATCAGGCGTCGCTGCGCAGCCAGTTCGGCATTCTGCGCAGCCCGTTGATGCAGGGGCATGTCCTGCTGTCGGTGCTGGTGTTCAGCGGCATGTTCACCGCCTACACCTATCTGGCCGACATGCTTGAACGGCTCGCCGGGTTCGACGGCACTGTGGTCGGCTGGTGCCTGATGGGCTTCGGCGCAGTGGGTTTGCTGGGCAACTCCCTCGGCGGGCGGCTGGTGGACCGCCATCCCTTGATCGCCAGCGTGATCTTCTGCACGTTCATGATCGGCGGCATGGTTATGGTGGTGCCAAGCATGCATTCCCTGCCGGCCCTGGCATTGGCTTTGGCGGTTTGGGGCGCGACCCAGGCGGCGTTGTTTCTGGTCAGTCATGTCCGGTTGATGAAGGCAGCACCCCAGGCCCCGGCTTTCGCCGCATCGCTGAACATCGCCGGGGCCAACCTGGGCATCGGCATTGGCGCGATCATTGGCGGCCGGGTGATTGATCATCTCGGGCTGGGGAGTCTCGGCTTCGCGGCAGCGGGCATTATTGTGCTGTCGATCCTGCTGGCACTGTTGCTCATGACTGTTCGACCGCGCACCGCGACCTGCGAGGGCTAGTCCGGGAACAACTGACGACGGGCGCCTTCGGTGATGGCGATGATGCCGGGGTGGCTGACCTTGCGCTCGACCGAGATCGCATAGAACGACTCGGTCACCGCATCGGTATGGCCGATCAGCTCGACGTCATATTGCTCGATCACTTCATCGGCGATGACGCTCGGCGCGATAAAGATGCCGCTGCCGGACTTGCCAAACGCCTTCATCAGGGCGCTGTCGTCAAACTCGCCGACGATCTTTGGCTGAATGTTCTGCTCGGCGAACCAACGCATCAAGCGGCTGCGCACCACCGTCTGCTGGCCTGGCACCAACAGTGGTGCGCCTTGCATGCCATGGGGGAAGTTCTGCCCGTAAGCGGCGGCGAGCGTGCGGGTGGCAAAAAAACTCACGCCGCATTCGCCCAGCTTCTGGCTATAACCTTTAATGTCCAGATGGGAAGGCATCGGGCTGTCGGAGATCACCAGATCAAGGCGCTGAATGGCGAGGTCCGCCAGCAGACGCTCCAGTTGGTCTTCCCGGCAACTGATCCGCACCAGCTCGCTGAGCGCCATGCTGGGGGCGATCAGCCGATAGACGATGGACTTGGGCACAACGTCGGCGACGCCGACCCTGAACAGAATCTGCTGTTCGTCGGGTTGTGCGCGCAGCACGGCCTCGAGTTCACCGCCCAGTTGGAACATTTGTTCGGCGTAGGGCAGGGCAACGCGACCGGTTTCGGTCAGCTCGAGCTGGCGGCCGACGCGCTTGAACAACTCAACGCCGTAAGTCTGTTCCAGCAGGCTGATCTGCCCGCTGATGGTCTGCGGCGTGAGGTTTAACTGCTCGCACGCCCGGACGATGCTGCCCGTCTTGGCCACGACCCAGAAGTAATGCAGCTGCCGGTAGTTGAGCATGGGTCTCGTCACTTCGTAAAAACCGAAGTATACGCCTGAAAAATACGAATTTTGCTGAAGTGTTTCCGTGCCTAGAATGCCGGCCTACCCCTGAACGAACCTGGACAACCGTTATATGGAATACCTTCTGGAACTGGCTGCAAGCCCAACGGCGTGGATCGCGCTGGCGACACTCGTCGTCATGGAAATCGTGCTCGGCATTGATAACCTGATCTTCATCTCGATTCTCACCAACAAACTGCCCGTGCATCAGCGCACCAAGGCGCGCCGTATCGGTATCAGCATGGCGCTGATCCTGCGTCTGGGCCTGCTGACCACCGTCGCCTGGATCGTCCAGCTGACCGAACCGGTGGTTGAGATTTTGGGCCAGACATTTTCCTGGAAGGACATGATTCTGATCGCCGGTGGTCTGTTCCTGGTCTGGAAAGCCACCACCGAAATTCACCACAGCGTGGACATCAAGACCGAAGCCGAAAAAGCCGCCTCCAACACGGTCACGTTGGGCATGGCCGCCGCGATCGGTCAGATCCTGATGCTCGACCTGGTGTTTTCGATCGACAGTATCGTCACCGCCGTGGGCATGACTGAACACCTGCCGATCATGGTCATTGCTGTGATTGCCGCGGTGATTGTGATGCTGGTTGCGTCCGAACCGCTCGCCAAATTCATCAATGACAACCCGACGGTGGTCATGCTGGCGCTGGGTTTCCTGATCATGATCGGTATGACCCTGATTGCCGAAGGTTTCGGCGCCCACGTTCCAAAAGGCTACGTCTACACCGCCATGGCGTTCTCAGCTCTGATTGAGGTGCTGAACATGCTGGTGCGCAGGTCTCGCCAGAGAAGGCTTGACGCTGAAGCCCAGGCACAGAAGGTCTGATGCACAGCTAACTGCTGCGAATTGCACGATGCGGTAAACAAAACGGTCGGGATGGTTGCCATCGCCGACCGTTTTTTATCGGCGTCGTGTGCGTCCTGAGCGGAGCATCAGTGCGCGGTGACGTGGTGGATCTTGCGCTGTGCGCGCTGCTGCGGTTTGGCAGCTTCGGTTTGCCGATAATGCGGGTGATGACGGCGGGAAATCCGCATCACACCCCACAACATGGCGGCTGCAACGGCAAGCCAGGCGGCGATCAACATCACAATGGTCATTCCGAGGCTCATGGCTTCCTCCGGCTCTTCTCTTCGTCTCTTAGTCATCGACAGTCTACTCACCGGGTTGTTGCCAGAAGTTGACCGATGGTCAAAATAAGTGGACCGGTTTGTTCTATCCGTCCTTGTGGGAAGTACGTTGGGCTATAGCTCAGGGGGAGGTCGGGCTATACCACGCCGTTGCAGCGCTCTATCATCCGGGCTCAGGCTGGATCCAGAGATCCTTCGCCATCTGTCAAGTGAGTAGAGAACGTGCAGGCATTGACGCGAGTGGATAGGGTGGCAGGGCAACGAAAATGGCTGGCGGTTGCCGCTCTGCTGGTGCTGTCGGGCTGTTCAAACCAGCACAACTGGAAGCCCGGATATCCGCCGCAGTACAAGGCGCTCCCCGATCGTGTGGAGATCAACGCGGTGCCGTCCTTTCGTGGCAAGGATTACCAGAGCGCGCCCTTTGCGCTGGCCAGCATGCTGACCGTTCACGGCGTTCAGACCACGCCGGGGCTGCTCGAAAAACCACTGAAATTACCCGGCGCGGAGGACTCGCTGGACCGGAGCATGCCGAATCTGGCCCGTGAATACGGATTTGTGGTGTACCCGGTGGATCGCAACTTGCCGGACGTGCTGGCGCAGGTTTCAGCGGGTTACCCGGTCATGGTGCGGTTTTCGGATGGCTCGCTGTGGTGGAAAAAGCAGCGCTATGGCGTGCTGGTCGGCTTTGATCAGAACAAGCGCACGGTGTTGATCTACACCGGGCCGGGGCGCGTCACCGAAAGTTTCGAGTCGTTTACTTCGGACTGGAATGACGGCGGCAACTGGGCGGTACTGATCCAGAGCCCGCGCCAATTGCCGGTCCCGGTCGACCGCGAGCGCTGGTTGAAAGCCGCCAATGATCTGGCCCAGGCCGGGCAGGAACAGGCGGCGGGCGAGGCGGTGAAGGCGCTGAACAATCCGGCTGCCCGCTCAGAGAAGTGAGCGGTGGTGCTGGATCGCATGGCAAAACCTGTAGGCGCCTGCTTGCTGGCGAAAAAACCTGTAGGAGCCGGCTTGCTGGCGAATGCGGTGAATCAGCCAAGAGGATGCAAGCTGGTTAAACGGGTTCGCCAGCAAGCCGGCTCCTACGGGTCTGATGCCCGCCATCAAGCAAGCAAGCCGGCTCGCGGGTGTGATGCCCGCCAGCACGCCGGCGCCTGCGGGTGTGATGGCCGTCAGCAAGCCGGCTCCGGCGGGTCTGATGCCCGCCAGCACGCCAGCCCCTACAGGTGTGATGCTCTGCCCGCTCAGAGAAATAAGCGGTGGCTGGATCGCATGTAAAAACCTGTAGGAGCCGGCTTGCTGGCGAACGCGGCGTTTCAGTCGCTACATTAGCGTCTGATCGATCGAATTCGTGGGCAAGCGCGCTCCTACAATCGGGTGAGCATCCGAGCCGACGCGAGACGCCGGCGTTTCCCTCAGAACCCCAGCCTGTCCCGCAAGCTGTAGTACCAGGCGCCCAAGGCGGTAAGCGGCGTGCGCATCAACTGGCCGCCTGGAAACGGGTAGTGGGGCAGGCCGGCGAACGCGTCGAACCGCTCTGCCTGACCGCGAAGTGCCTCCGCCAGCACCTTCCCCGCCAGGTGCGTATAGGTCACCCCGTGACCGCTGCAGCCCTGGGAATAATAGATGTTGTCACCCAGCCGACCGACTTGCGGCAACCGCGACAGGGTCAGCAGGAAGTTTCCGGTCCAGGCGTAGTCAATTTTCACATCTTTGAGCTGGGGAAATGCCTTGAGCATCTTCGGACGGATGATGGCTTCGATATTGGCGGGATCACGAGCGCCATACACGACGCCGCCACCGAAGATCAAACGCTTGTCACCTGACAGTCGATAGTAATCCAGCAGGTAGTTGCAGTCCTCGACGCAGTAATCCTGCGGCAACAGAGTGCTTGCCAGCTCCTCGCTCAACGGTTCTGTCGTAATGACCTGCGTCCCGCAGGGCATCGATTTGGCTGCCAGTTCCGGCACCAGATTGCCCAGATAGGCATTGCCCGCCACGATGATGAACTTGGCCCGAACCCTCCCTTCGGCGGTATGCACGACGGGGTTCGCGCCGCGATCAATCCTAATCGCTGCCGACTGCTCATGGATGACTCCACCCAGTGACTCGACCGCTGCGGCTTCGCCCAGCGCCAGATTGAGCGGGTGGATGTGGCCGCCGCTCATGTCGAGCATGCCGCCGATGTACTGATCACACGCAACCACTTCACGGATACGGCGTTGATCCATCAACTCCAGCTGGCTGTGCCCGTAGCGTTCCCAAAGGCGTTTTTGTGCCTCCAGATGGCCCATCTGCTTGGGCGTGATCGCGGCAAATACGCCGCCGTCCTTCAGGTCGCATTGGATCTGATATTTAGCCACCCGGTCGCGGATGATCTGCGCGCCTTCAAAAGCCATGTGCCCCAACAGTTGGGCTTCCCTGGCGCCGACGGTGTTTTCGATCACGTCGATGTCACGGCTGTAGCTGTTGACGATCTGCCCGCCGTTGCGGCCTGAAGCGCCAAAGCCGACTTTTGCGGCCTCCAGAACGGTCACCCTGAACCCGTGTTCGAGGAGGAACAGCGCGCTCGACAGCCCGGTGTAACCGGCGCCGATGATGCACACGTCCGTTTCGATGTCCCCTTGCAGGCGGGGCCGTGCCGGAGCCGCGTTGGCCGAAGCGGCGTAATAGGAATGCGGATATGAAGTGTTCGTCATCCTTTAAGCCCCGTTTTATATTTTTTACGAATGGGCGGATGCTACCTGAGATGAAATTCACTCACCAGCCGGGCATGGCCGTTGAAATCGCGACGAGGGGCGAGAAAAGGAATGCACGGGCATGGGCGGAGTCGAGCTTGGGGTTTCAAAAGTCTTCCGCTTTCATGGGGTTAGGAGGTAATCACCGTTGACAGCAATCCTGATCCCGGTAGAATGCCGCCCCACAGCAGGCACGTAGCTCAGTTGGTTAGAGCACCACCTTGACATGGTGGGGGTCGTTGGTTCGAGTCCAATCGCGCCTACCAAACAAATCCGCTCTGCTGGGCGGTAACGAAAAAGGGTGGTCCGACAGGACCACCCTTTTTTTGTTTGTTCGTAAAGGCTTTCAGCCGGACGACGTCCCGCGCGATCTGTCAGTCGGCCTTGGCCCGGGTAATCCGACCGGCCCGGATTTCATCGACATAGGCCCGTAGACGGTCTGCGTCCTTGTACTGCTGGTTCATCAGATGCAGGACCGCTACCACGTCCACGTCGTTGACGCGTTCGGCGAGGCGGCTGATTTCACCGGCGGTGCGCTCCAGATTCGCCGCGATGGTGCTCAGGTCACGCTTGAATTCCATCGCTGATTTTTTCATGCCCACGGTGCCATTCTCCACTGTTGATCATCCGTCTCGCGACGCATTGTCAGGCGCGGCGGCGACGCACTATAACAAAGCAAAGGCGACAGGCACGAAAAGGGCGCTATTCAAGCGCCCCGGGATTACTGCATCGACAGCGTGCCGTCAGCCGCCCGCGCCGCCAGCGCTGGACGAGCCTGACCCTTTGCTGCCGCCGCCGTTGGTGGTGTCTCCGCCTGGCAAGTCGGCATCGTTATTACTGCCGGTGCCGTTGCTCATTGAAGTGCCGCCGCCGAAGCTGATGCCCTTCTTGGTCTGGGTGTCTACCTCGGAACCTTGTCGAGACGGGTCACTGCCCTGTACGCGCGGGTCGATTCCGGTCTGTGACGGCGGCGGCCCCATGTCTGGAGAAGTCGCGCCCGCCAGTGCGCCGAGCGAGGTGCATGTCAGGGCGCAGCCGAGAGCCAGTGCAGCAATTGATCTATTCATCAGGTGATCTCCGTGTGTCGTGGTCCTTGTGTGCGTTGGGCATCGGATATCCGCCCGTAGTGCCATGCCGGCGACAGGCGGCAGCTGAGCCTCCGTTGTCGAGGGTCCGGTGTGGGCCTGCGGCATCGGCAAGGCCGGATGATCGATTCGCTAAATAATTTGCAGATTCAGGGGCTTACTGAGCGAAAAAGACGTTGACAGCTATTTGAATATCCGTAGAATGCCGACCCACAGCAGGCACGTAGCTCAGTTGGTTAGAGCACCACCTTGACATGGTGGGGGTCGTTGGTTCGAGTCCAATCGCGCCTACCAAACAAATCCGCTCTGCTGGGCGGTGAAGAAAAGGGCGAATCGAGAGATTCGCCCTTTTTATTGCCCGCGATTTTGTTGCCTGCGATTTTTGTCGTCTGTCGTGCTCACGTCGGGTGGGCAAGCCCACCGCTGATAGCGAGCCTATAGCCCCCCCAGCCCAGGCTCTATTTCATCGGGCTCAATGAAATAATTCCGGTTTTTTCCTCCTTGCGTCTGGACCTTTTCCCCTGATGCGCGATCATCAGTGCATGGAAATCCAGAGGAGGTGTGTATGTTAAGCCGGTCGTTGACCCTTGCCGTTTTGTTCGCCGTGTCGAGCCCTTTGCTGGCCGCCGACGGCGATACCCCACTGTCACAAGAGCGCGGCAAGACCCGTCCACTGATCGTGATCGCGTCAAGCTCCGTGGATCCCACGCTGGTCAGCCTGAAGAAAAATCTGGAAGAACCCGCCAACAAGGAGGGGTTCGCCAAGCGCGACATGGTGCTCTACACCATCATCAACACGGTCGGGCAGCGCAACGGTAAGGATCTCGACGCCCAGACCACCATGGCGCTGGTGCGCGAACTCAAACTGGGCGCCCAGGCAGGCGGCGAGGCTCAAGTGATTCTGGTGGGCAAGGACGGCGAGAAGAAAATGACCCACAACGGTCCGATTGAGCCCAAGGAAATCTTCAGCACCATCGATCAGATGCCGATGGCGGAAAAGGAAGCGGCCGCCGCCGCGCCTGCAGCCCCTGTGGCCGAACCCAAGGCGGCTGCCCAATCGGGCAAACCCGGCAAGCCGGGGAAAGCCGCACCTGCTGCGCCGCCGGCCGGCCTGGATGACTGACCCGACAATCGGATCGGAAGAAGCGCCCGTTTAACGCCAGGCGTGTGGCCTGGATGAGGTTGCTGGTACCATCGGTCCTTTTTTACCAAAAGGGATTGTCATGAAGCAGTGGGCGGGCGCGCTGGCGCTGGTGGCGTTGACGGGTTGCATGAGTTTGAACCAAACGCGTTCGGCGGGTCCGGCGCAGGTGTACACCAGTCAGAAACCTGCCACTGCCGTGGCCGAATGCATCAAGGTCACCTGGGCCAACGTGCAATTGTTCGGTGACGTGGCAGATGTCTTCATGGCCAAGGGCGAGCCCGATGCCTTTACGGTCTACACCACCGAGGGCCAGTATTTCGCCGACGTTGCCGGCAAGGCAGGGATGACCAGGGTCAGCGTTTACGCCAAGCCAGGCGCCAATGCCGTAGAGCAGCGCGGCGCAGTGCTCGCCACCTGCCTGTGATTCATCCGCTGCACGCTCGGGGCAGGGCGGCGAATCTGGCCAATCGGCTTGGTACTCGCCCTGTCCTGGCGGCCGTCACGTGCTTCACATGGGCGGTGTCACGCCATTTTCTCCGGCAGAAACCGACAGCGCGGTCAGCGTGCTGTCGGATGCTTTCTGCGCCTGCAGGACCACTTTCACGCCTGGCTTGAGCAGCCCTCGATCACCCGGCACCAGATTGACGATCGGTACGTCATCGGGAATGACGATGGTCTTCTGCCCGCCCTTGTAATTGACGGTGATCGTGCGCCCGTTGCTGGCGACGAGATCACCCACCGAGCCATTGGTCATTGTGCTGTCCGGCGTCAGGTCGAATGCGCGATGGCCGTCGCCCGTGCCTGCCATCTCTGGCGGAAACACATGGACCTCCAGTGCTTTCAACGAGCCATCCGGCAACGGCACCGCCGCGGAACCGATGTAGCTGCCCGGTTTGATTTCCGACACCTGCGCCAGGGTTACGCCGCGAATCTGCGTGTTCGGGGTCACGGCCACCTGCAGATCTTCGCCACGGTTGCTGTGGATTTTCAACGCGTCACCGTCGACCGCCGTGATTGTGCCGCGCACGCGCATGGGCTTGCCATCCTCCGCGCAGGCGGGCAATGCGCTTGCCAGCAGGGTGCCCAGCAGGGCCGACATCAGAAGGGTGCGACGCAAAGGTTGACGCTTATGGATGTTCATTGAGAGCAGAGATCCTGTGAGGGGCGAGCTCTCAGCATAACGCCAGTCTTGAGAGCGGTGGATGACATCGGCGTCAGTGACCATGACTTCGCGAGCACGCTCTTCTCGATTGTGCGGTTCTCGCCACGCGCATTGGACACGGCGGGCTCAAGCAGGCAACCATTTGCACTGAGCGATTACATAGAACACTTGCATAGTGGAATAGAATAAAAATGAATTTAGTTAATTATCGCGTGAGTGTTAGGGTTTTAAAAAGTCAGACTTACCCGGGTTTTTGGTTATTAAGCCGTCGTTGCTGACTGTCATTTCACTCATTCGGTAAGGGAACACCATGGCCCGTTTTGATCAATTAAGCCGACGGCGCGTGCTGGGCATCGCAGGGGCTGCGCTGGCTTCGCCACTGCTGGTGTCGTTACCCCGCGTCCTCTGGGCCGCTGACGAACACGCAGACCATGCCGGGCAGGGCGGTGATCCTGCAGCAGAGCCGGCGGGCACCGGGCAATTCATCCGCCTCGATCAACCGCGCTCGCTGAAGCTTGCAATCAATCTGAACGCGGTCTGCCTGGCGCCGGTGGTGATCGCCCACGGCCAGGGCTTCTTCAAAAAGCACAATCTGGAGGTCGAGCTGGTCAACTTCGGCAACTCCACTGAAGTGCTGCTGGAAGCGATTGCAACAGGCAAAGCTGATGCCGGCATCGGTATGGCGCTGCGTTGGCTCAAGGCGCTCGAACAGGGGTTCGACGTCAAGCTGACCGCCGGCACCCATGGCGGGTGTTTGCGTTTGCTCAGCGCAGCGGACGGCCCGGTCAACAGGCTGGAGGACCTCAAAGGCAAGGCCATCGGTGTCACCGATATGGCGAGCCCGGACCGGAACTTCTTCTCCATTTTGCTGAAGAAACATGGCGTTGACCCGGTTCGCGATGTGGAGTGGCGGCTGTATCCGGCCGACCTGCTGGGCACCGCGCTGGAGCGGGGCGAGGTCCAGGCCGTGAGCGGAAGCGACCCGTTCATGTACCGGCTGATCAAAGCCGGCAAGGCGCGCGAACTGTCGTCCAATCTCGTGGAAGACTACGCCAATCTCAGCTGCTGCGTGGTCGGGGTCACCGGCAAGCTGGCCCGTGATGACAAGCGTGTCGTGGCCGCGCTGACCCAGGCCATTCTGGAGGCCCATGACTATTCGGTAACGCACCCGGAAGAGGTGGCCAAAGGGTTCCAGGCCTACGCCCTCAACACCACAACGGAGGAAGTGGTTGCGATTCTGCATGACCACACCCACGGCCATCATGCGGTCGGCGCAGCGTTGACCGCAGAAATCGCCACCTACGTGCGCGATCTGAAGACTGTCGAAGTCATTCGTCAAAGCACCGATGCCGATGCCTTTGCTGCGGAGATCACTGCCAATGTCTTCAATTGAGATGACGGCCGACCTGGAGCGGTTGAACACCCCGGCAAACCCGTTTTGGTTACAGGGGCTGCTGGCTGCAGCGTTCTGGCTGGCGACCGCGTTGCTGGTTGTGTACGTGCCCAACGCATCGCGCAGCTGGCCGATGACCCAGGGCCTGGCCAATCTTTGCCTGATCGTGACCGGGCTGATTGTGCTCGCCGTGATCCTCAGGCGCTGGTCCCGTCCGTTGGCGGTGCGTACCGCCAGACTCGGGCCGTGGCTGATTGCCCTGCCGCTTCTGCTGTCCGTCTGGGAGCTGCTTACCGCCAAACTCGCCTGGCTGCCGGTGCCGTTCTTCGCCCCGCCCCAGGCGTTGCTGGACGTTTACGTGGATGACTGGCGGCGCCTCGCCGACAGCCTGTTTCACTCGGCCATCCTATTGGGCAGTGGCGTAGCGCTCGGTGCGTTGACGGGGTTCATTGCCGGCGTCGCCATCGGCTGGTCGCGCAGTATCGGCTACTGGCTGCATCCGGTTTTGCGCATCCTGGGGCCGGTGCCGTCCACCGCCTTGCTGCCGCTGTGCTTTTTCCTTTTTCCCAGCAGCTGGAGCGCCAGCGTTTTTCTCATTGCTCTGGCGACCTGGTTTCCGGTCACGGTGCTGACCTGGTCAGGGGTGGCGAGCGTCGACAAGGCCTACTACGACGTAGCGCGTACCCTGGGTGCCAATCAGCGTTTTCTGATCTTCAAAGTGGCGATCCCCGCCGCGCTGCCTCATGTGTTCGTGGGCTTGTTCATGGGCCTCGGCGCGTCGTTTTCAACACTGGTGGTGGCGGAGATGATGGGCGTCAAGTCGGGAATCGGCTGGTATCTGCAATGGGCGCAAGGCTGGGCGGCGTACGCCAACATGTACGCGGCGTTGTTGATCATGGCGCTGGCGTGTTCGGGGCTGATTTCAGCGCTGTTTCTGGTGCGTGACCGTCTGCTGGCGTGGCAACAAGGAGCGATGAAATGGTAAGTGCAGGGATAGCAGAAAGCGTTGAGTCCACTCGTGGCCTGGCGCTGCGCATCGATAACCTGAGCCACGGCTTCGTACTTGAGGGTCACCGGTTGCCGGTGCTGGAGCACGTGTCGCTGGCCGTCGAACCAGGAGAGTTCGTCGCGCTGCTGGGGCCTTCGGGTTGCGGCAAATCAACCCTGCTGCGTCTGGTCGCAGGGCTTGAGAGGGCGGACAGTGGAGCTTTGCTGGCGGATGGCGAAGCGATCACCGGGCCTGATCCGACTCGCGTGGCGGTGTTTCAGGACCCGACGCTGTACCCATGGCGCCGGGTCTGGGACAACGTGGCCTTGGGCCTCGAAGCCCGGGGGTTGCTGAAAACCACCCGGGGCAAGGTCGATGAAGCGCTGGCGAAAGTGGGCCTGAGCCAGTTCGCCCGAGCCTACCCGCGACAGCTGTCGGGCGGGATGGCGCAGCGAGTGGCGCTGGCACGGGCCCTGGTCAACGAGCCACGGCTGCTGATCCTTGATGAGCCACTGGGCAAGCTTGATTCTCTGACCCGGATTGCCATGCAGCAGGAGCTGATTGATCTGTGGCAGCGCCAGGGTTACACCGCGCTGCTGGTCACTCACGATGTCGAGGAGGCGCTGTTGCTCGCCAATCGCGTCATCGTGTTCAGCGACCGGCCGGCGCAGATCAAAGCCGAATTGACGATCGACCGGCCGTACCCTCGGCATCGCGATGACTCCTACCTGGTCGATCTGCGCAGGCAGATTCTGGGCCTGCTCGGGCTGGGACAAAGCTGGTAGCGAACAACGAGGGCGGCGTGCACCGATCGACGCGAGTGCAAGCCGTTGGGCGACTCGCACCTGCGGCGCCGAGCGTTACTGCTGCAGGGAAATAGCCGTGTTCTGCAGTTTCGGCTGGTTGTACAGACTGACCAGCACCTCATCGAGCACCGAGGACGCGCCCCACGGACGCGGGTCGTTGAGAATCGCGACCACCACCCAGGTGTTGCCGTTGCTGTCACGGCTGAACCCGGAGATCGCGCGAACCGTGTTCAGCGTGCCGGTCTTGATGTGGGCCTGACCCCGCAGCGCCGTACTCTTGAGGCGCTTGCGCATGGTGCCGTCCATGCCCGCCAGCGGCATCGAACTCATGAATTCTGCCTGATACGGGCTGTTCCAGGCGGCCTGGAGCATCTGCGCCATCTCGCGCGCACTGACCCGTTCGGCGCGGGACAGGCCAGAGCCGTTCTCCATGACCAGATGGGTCGCAATGATGCCTTTTTTCGCCAGCCACTGGCGCACCACGCGCTGCGCTGCCTTGGCGTCATCGCCGTCCGCTTCGTTGCGGAACTCCGCGCCCAGGCTCAGGAATAACTGCTGCGCCATGGTGTTGTTACTGAATTTGTTGATGTCGCGAATGATCTCGGCCAGGTCCGGAGAAAACGCTCTCGCCAGCAGCTTGGCGCTGCCCGGAGTGACGTCCAGCCGGTCCTTGCCAAGAATGCTCCCGCCCAGTTCCTGCCAGATGGCCCGCACGGCGCCTGCCGTATAGGTCGGGTGGTCAAGCAGCGACAAGTACGTCTGAGAATTACAGCCATCGCCCAACTGACCTGTAACGGTCACGCTAATGCCGCCGTCGGCTTCCGGGACCGGGTTGTACAGCACATCGCCGGTACACTTGTTCGACGACAACGCCTTGACCTGGTTATTGATGTGGATGGCCGCGATGGGCGGCTCAACCGAGATCAGAATCTTGCCGCCGTCGTTGCGGGTGATGAAGCGCAGGGCCTTGAGGTTGACCATCAACGAGTCCGGGCGGACCAGGAATGGTTTGTTCTTGTCGTTGCCGTCGTCATCGAAGACCGGCAATTGCGGCTGCACGAAATGGCTGCGGTCGAGCACCAGATCACCGGTGACTTGCTGCACGCCATTGGCGCGCAGGTCTCGCATCAACAGCCAGAGGCGTTCCATGTTCAGCTTGGGGTCGCCGCCGCCTTTCAGGTAAAGGTTGCCGCGCAGCACGCCGTTGCTGAGGGTGCCGTCGGTGTAGAACTCGGTTTTCCACTGGTGGGTAGGGCCAAGCATTTCAAGGGCCGCGTAAGTCGTCACCAGCTTCATGGTGGACGCCGGATTGACCGAAACGTCGGCATTGAACACCGTCGGCGTGCCCGGTCCGCTGACCGGCAGCATCACCAGCGACAGCGCATCATTCTGCAGTTTGCTGGCTTTGAGTGCTGCCTGGACCTTGGGTGGCAAGGCAGTGTTGATCGGGGCGGCGGCGATAGAGAACGAAAGGGGAAAGAGCAGGGTGGCCATCAACAACGGACGCAAAGACTTGATCATTCAATAAACCCTACTGCACTGATAACGAGATGAAGAGGGGATGAATTCCCTCGCAGTGTGAACACAAGACCAGAAAATGCCCGTGGGCCGGGCGTGACACTGGCCTTCGGTAAAGCGGCATTATGCCCCAAGCTTTGGTGACTTGCGCCGGGTTACTGCCGTCAAACGGCGCTATTTTTTGCTCATGTCCATTCAATGTCACGTTAAACCGTCAAATTCCTGCGCCGGGTGCTCATAACTGACCCGGTCACGCCTGCGTCGCTTTGCGTTGTTGGGCCAATCTTCATGGCAGAGAACAAGATCGCAGGCAAAAAAAAACCACCCTTCAGGGTGGCTTCTTTGGGTATCAGCGTGGCGGGAGACCGCCTGCTGATCAGCTGGCCGCGTTGATCGGCGTTTCGGGGTACCAGGCGTCCAGCAGAGGGCTGACAGTTACCTTGGTCAGCTCGTCACGGCCGTTCAGCCAAGCCTCGACAGCAGCGCGCTGCTCTTCGGTGACCGAACCACGATCAGCCTTGCAGACCAGACCGAAGTCGTCGCCGCCAACGTAGTCCAGGCCGTTACCGTCCATGGCTTCTGTCAGGAACGCGTCGAGGAATGCGTCGATTGCCTCGTCACTCAGGTCCTCTTTGAATTCCAGGTTCAGCTCGAAGCCCAATTCCTGAAACTCGTCGACACAGAGCTTTTTGCGCAGACGACGGGAGCGATTAGTGGCCATTGAAGCATTCCTCTTGAGTAATTTCGGGGCGCAGTCTACCAGCTTAGTAGCCGCCCTGCCTGCTTCGTCGCCCGCCCGTTGGCCCGACTGCCGCAAGCCGACATGTGCCTCGGGTTTTCACCGCGCAGCAGTTTGGCGGTTACGCATCATCAACAAGGCAACCAGGATCGCCACGACGGCGATTGCAGTCGCTACCCAACCCAACGACCCCAGGCCGAAGTGGCCGATGCCCAGCCCGCCGAAAATTGCCCCCAGGCCAATACCGGCATTGGCCGCCGAGATATTCATCGTCGCCGCCAGTGCCTGGGCCTTGGCGCCTGCCTGCATCACGCGCACTTGGCACACCGGGAACAGCGCGGTGTAGGCGATGCCCCACAGGACCAGCGCGGCGATCAGCCAGACATGCTCTGTGGCCAGCGGAATGGCGGCGGCCATGCCGATGCTCAGAATGACCAGAAACAGCACCATTGCACCCAGCGGGCTGCGGTCGACCAGTGCGCCGCCCCAGTGGTTGCCGATCATGCCGACGGCGCCGAAGCCCATCAGCCACCAGCCCACCTGGTTGGTCGGCACGCCGGCCAGGGTCTGCAGGATGTCCGCCAGGTAGGTGTAAGCCGTAAACATTGCGGTAAACGCGAGCACCGACAGCGCGATGTGGGCGAGGAAGCGCGGCTGCTTGAGGATGTCCGTCTGCTTTTCACCTTGCTTGGCCGGTGACGAGGGCAGGGTTGGCATGCACAGTTGCATCAGGACCGCGATCACCAGTGAGATAACGGCCAGCACCCAGAAACTGCCGCGCCAGCCAAGGGTGTCGGCGGCCACGGTGCCCAGCGGCACGCCGAAGACCAGGGCGGCGGAGATACCGAGATACACCCGCGACACCGCCTGACCCGATTTGCCGGGCGCTGCGAGCTGCCCGGCCGTTTCGCTGGCCGTGCCCCAGAACACCGGCAAGCCTAGTGCCGGAATGAAGCGCGCGAGGGCCATGACCCAGATGTTGGTGGACAGCGCCGCCAGCACGTTGGACGCCGCAAACACCAGCAGGATGATCGTGAACAGCTTCTTGCGTTCCACGCCTGCCAGTTTTGCCGTGAGGAACGGCCCGAACAACATGACAGTGAAGGCGAACAACGTGACGACCTGGCCTGCCACCGCGATCGACACGCCAAGGTCATGGGCCATGGCCGGGAGCAATCCGACGATGAGGAATTCAGTGGTGACGATTATGAACGCGGCGATCGCCATGATCAGAATCTGGACACCTGAACGGGATGCAGCAGCAGGCTGCGACGCCGTGGCGGAGGTGGAAGGTGGCATAGGTTAACTCCAAAGACTTTGCCATAGCCTATTGAAGATTTGCTTTCTCATCCGCGACATAAATGACTTACTCTCGCGAACTGAATTCCTGAATGGTAGTTGCCATGTTCTCCTCTGAACGTCTCAAGGGCATAGATGTGTTCGTGGCCGTCGCTGATTCCGGCAGTTTTGCCAGTGCAGCCATGAAGCTGAACCTGACCGCGTCGGCCGTCAGCAAAGGCATCGCCCGTCTGGAGCAGCGCCTGGGCCAGCGCCTGTTCAGCCGCACCACGCGGCGCTTGTCTCTGACCGAAGCCGGGGTGAAGTTTTACTCCACTTGCAGCGGCGTACTGGCCGACCTCGAAGAAGCGGAACTGGCATTGGCATCGGAACGCCACGAACCCCACGGCCGGGTGCGCATTGATTTGCCTGCGTCATACGGACGTCTCCACGTGCTGCCGCTGATCCTTAACTTCGTGAAGCAATACCCGTTGCTGCAGCCGCATATTTCCTTTTCCGACCGGTTCATTGATCCCGTACACGAAGGTATCGACATTGTGGTTCGTATCGGCGGCGCTGATGCCTGGGCTGCGGGGCTCGGTCATCGCTTCATCGGCGCTCAGCGGCTGGTTTTTTGTGCTGCGCCCGGTTACATCGCCGAGCACGGTCAGCCCACCACCGATGCCGACCTCGAGCACCACCATTGCATCGCTTACGGGCAATCCGACGGGCAGGTCGGCCCGTGGTATTTTCGCGGGCGACAGCCTGGGGACCGGGAGCGGCGCATCATTCATCCCCGTATTGCGGTGGGCGACGGGGAAGGTGAAGTGTCGGCGACCATTGCCGGGCATGGCATCGCGCAGTTGCCCACCTGGCTGGTCCAGACTCACCTCAACGAAGGACGGCTGGTTGAGGTGTTGCCGGAGCTGGCCACCGACGGACTGCCCATGAACCTGGTCTGGCTCAAAACCCGGGAAGCCCTGCCCAAGGTCAGCATCCTGCTCAAGTAC
The DNA here is from genome assembly GCF_030208975.1 of Pseudomonas sp. ME-P-057. Classification (NCBI taxonomy): domain Bacteria; kingdom Pseudomonadati; phylum Pseudomonadota; class Gammaproteobacteria; order Pseudomonadales; family Pseudomonadaceae; genus Pseudomonas; species Pseudomonas sp. ME-P-057. The sequence goes on along the minus strand of NZ_JARVSX010000015.1, from coordinate 118,178 downwards.
CTGAGTGAGCACCTGGCGCCTTATGGCAGCGTGGACGCTGCAACCGGGCCGGCTTAGCGCCCAGAAAAACCGGCTATAACGCCTTGGACAAGGTTATTTCCCGTGCCTGCATCCCGACGGTTTCGTAGAGCTTTCGAGCGGCGACGTTGTCCGAAAACACGCTGAGCTCCAGACGACGAATCCCGCGCTCCAGGGCCCACGCCTCAACGACCTCAAGCGCTTCCCTGCCCAGGCCCTGACGCCTGAAAGGCTCATGAATCTCCAGGTCATAGATGAACAGTCGTACAGGCAACGGCGGCGACGCCACGATGCCCATCCAGAGGCTGCCCACTTCGAGGCCTGCACCCACGCATAACCGGCAGAACCAATGCCCGTCGGTGTCCAGGCCGTGCGTCAACAGGTCATCGAAATCTGCCCGGGCGCTTTCGCAGGCGACAACGTCGTGCAGCGTGTAGGTACGAGCAATATCCCTGGCGTATCCGGCAACCGACCGTTGGGCAAATACTTCAAATTCAGCAGGGTTCATGGGGATCAGCTTCATGGCAGCGGTCCTGTTCGAGGCACGGAGGTTGTCGCACGATAGGCACTCAGCGCCAGCTCCAGCGTGGTCATGGCGCGCTCAAGTGCCACCTGCCGCTTGCCGATGTCTTCGTCCGAAGCCTCGGCGTCGCATGCGGCCTCAAGCGCTTCGCACTCTTGGATGACGGCTGTCGCGCAGATGATGTTGGCTGCACCACGCACTTTGTGGCCGACGTCTTTCAACTGATCCCGGCCGGTGGCCGAAGCGAGCTCGGCGCGGTCCTGGCGAATGCTGTCAATGAGTTGATCGAGCAGGCGTTCGTTCATGTCGATCCTGCCGCCCGTTAGCGTGGCAATGGCGTGCGGGTCGAAGGCCTCATTCGCAACGGCGGCCGGCGCCTCGGCCATGACCGCCAATGGTCTTACTTTGCTCAGGCGGTCATTAAGGGCATTCAGGCTGATGGGTTTGAACAGGCAATCGTCCATGCCCGCTTCGCGACAGCGTTGTTTCTCTTCCGGCTGTGCGTTTGCGGTGTAGCCCAGCACCGTGCAGCGAGGCCGTGGTTGCTCGTGCTCCGCTTGCCGGATCGCCCTCGTGAGGTCATAGCCGTTCATGACCGGCATGTTGCAGTCTGCGATCACCAGATCGAAGGGCTCGGTCTTCCAGCGTTCGAGGGCCTCGGCGCCCTGTATCGCCATGTCGCAGCGATGCCCCAGAAAGCACAATTGTTCGAACAGCAGGAGGCGGTTTGCCGGGTGGTCATCGACAATCAGAATGTGCAGCGGCTCGGCAGTGTGTGGTGCAACCTGGGGCGTGATGTTGCGGGTGTCGAGCGGGTCGAGGGTGGTGAGCGCGAAGACCATCTCAACCCGGGTGCCATCTCCGGGCCGGCTGCTCAGCGTCAGCGTGCCGCCCATCATTTCGCACAGGCTGCGGCAGATCACCAGGCCGAGGCCCGCGCCGGTCCGTGCCAGTTGTCCGGACTGGTCGACCTGGGCGAAGGGCGCAAACAGGCGCTGCTGATCCTGGGCCGTGATGCCGATCCCGCTGTCGTGAATGATCACCTGCACGGTCATGTGCTGAGGGCTGCGTCCTGCCTCGGTTTGCAGGCTGATCCGGACCTGACCCTGTTCGGTGAATTTGATGGCGTTGCTGATGACATTGGAAAGAATCTGCTTGAAGCGCAGCGGATCGATCAGCACATCGGTGTTGGTGCGGGGGTCGAGATCCAGCGCCAAGGTAAGGCTTTTCTGGCGTGCCAGGCCGTCGAAGACCCGCACGACCGATTCAACCAGTTGCCGCAAATTGGCGCGTTCGGGGCTCAGGCTCAGGCGACCGGACTCGATGCGCGCGATGTCCAGAATATCGCCGATCAGCTCCAGTAAATCCTTCGCTGAACTGTACGCAACCTCAATGGCCGGGCGGTCGAGGTGGCCATTGTCGGCGCGTTTCAGAGCGAGCTCGAGCATCCCGATGACAGCGTTCATCGGCGTGCGGATTTCATGACTCATGGTCGCCAGGAAAGTGCTTTTCGCACGATTGGCATCGTCCGCCAGGTCCTTGGCCGTCTGCAGTTGCTCGATCAATTGGCGACGTTCACTGATGTCGATCCAGCCGCCAATGATCCCTTGAACCTTCCCCAGTGAGTCGCGGAAGGGCAGGATCCAGTGATAAATCGTCAATTCCCGGCCGCCGATGTGCAGCGAGCGGTCGAGGATCAGTGGCTCGTTGTCGGCCATGACACGGTTGTAGTCATCAACGTAACCCAGCGCTTCCTCGCTGTTGCTCAGAATCCCTTCAAGAATGCTCTTGCCGATGACGTCTTCGCGCTGTGCAGCAAAAGCGGCGAGGTAGCTGTCGTTACAGATTTTCAGCAGACCGTCGCGATCACGCACGTAGATGGGATGAGGGGTACCGTTGACCAGTGCGCTCATGAACTCGAACTGGTCATTGAGCGCGCGCTCGGCCCGCTCACGCTGTTTGATCTGACGGCGCATCCAGGCATTCCAGGCCAGTGAGCCCAGCAGCAGGATGCCGGCGCCCCCTATGATCTGGTAGATCAGCAACTGGTAGTCATGCCACGCACCGCTGCCTCGGGGCGAGTAGGTGCGCCAGCGGTTGTTGATGGCGGCGAGGTCTTCGGGCGCGATGCTCGACAGCGCCTTGTCGAGGATTGACGTCAGTTCGGTCGCATTGCGTGACGTCGCCATGGCGATGCGCGCCGGCTCCTGACCGACCGTGACGCGCATTTGCAGCGTGTCGTTCAGGCCGCGTGACGACAGGAAGTAGCTGGCGCTGAACAGTGAGGTGATTGCGCCTTCTGCCCGACCGTGGGCGAGCAGGTCCAGTGCCTGCGCCGGGTTGTCCACTTCCACCGGATAGATGCCGGGGTGATGTTCACGCAGGAAGGGCAGAATCGGGCTGCCGAGGGTCAGCGCCACTCTCTTGCCATCCAGCTGGTCGAGATTGGACGGGGCCGAGGTTTCCTTGCGCGTGACCAGGACGAACACGTTGTCCAGATAAGGCCGACTGAAATTGAAGCGGTTCTCGCGCTCGTCGCTGGGGATCATCGCCGCAATAAGGTCAGCCTGGCCCTGACTGAGCTGGCTGGCCATGTCGTTCATGCTGGCGGCGTGGCTGACCTCGAATGTCAGCCCGGTTCGCAGCCGGATGAGCTCAAGCAGGTCGGCCGTCACCCCGCTGAAGTGACCGGCGGCATCGTAGAACGTCAGAGGCGCGTACGCCTCGTTGAACACCACACGCACGACCGGGTGCTGGGCGATCCAGCGCTCCTCCCGCTGATTGAGCTGCAGCTTTTGATCGGTCAGCATCAAGTCGCTGCCGGCGCCCCAGCGTTTGGAAATGGCGATACGTTCTTCCACGGGGATGCCTTTGAGCACGCCGTTGACGATGTCCAGCAGCACCGTGTTCGATGCGTGTACGGCGAAGCTGAAACCGTTGGCCTCATGTTTGCCGAAATTGGCCATCTGCACGTTGTTCAGATAGCCCTTGTTGATCACGTAATGGGTGGAGATGGTGTCGCCCAGAAAGACGTCGGCCTGATTGAACGCGACTGCGTTGATCGCGCTCTGGAACGATGAAAAGGTCTGCAGGCGCGCCTTGGGGTAGAGCGCCGCGATGACGTCAGGTGGCAGATAGTGATAGGCCATGCTCAGGCGCAGACCGTTGAGGTCGCCGTTCAGCGGCCGGGTTTCGCCGGTACGGGTCACCAGCACCGGCTGGTCCACCGCGTAGGGGGTGGACAACGCGATGCCGCTGGATGCCGCCTCGTAACCGTTGGCGCTGCCCAGCAGGTCGATCTCGCCCTGGTTGAGCGCCAGAATGGCCTCGTCGCGGCTGGCGAAACGCAAAACCTTGACCGGCAGGTCGAGCACGCGGCCCAATATCCCGACGTAATCGGCAGTGAAGCCTTCGTAGTCGCGGCCGGTCAGGGTCAGGTCGAAAGGCGGATAGTCGGGCGCAGAAGTGCCCAGAATCAGCTCGCGTTTGTTACGCACCCACTGCCATTGGGAGCGGTCCAGGGTCACGTCCATATGCGACGGGTTGGAGCGACTCAGCAGTGTGTAGCGTTCCGGGGGGCGGGAGTCTGCCTGGGCATCCAAGCCCAGGCAGATAAGTACCGCCGCGATCCAATAGTCCTTTAACGCCTTTGCCATCCTGTTTCTCACACTAACGAATTGCGTTTTGCCATCTCGATAAGTTCTACCAGAGTTTTGGCCTTGAGTTTCTGCATCAAGCGGGTTTTGTAGGTGCTGACGGTTTTATTGCTGAGAAACATGCCCTTGGCTATCTCTTTGTTGGTGCGACCCTGGGCAAACAGTTGCAATACCATCAGCTCACGGTCGTTGACGAGTTTGAAGCGCTCAATCTCGTTGGGGTCACCTTCTTTTTTGATCGTTGCGGCAAGCGCCTGACTGGGAAAGTAATTGTAGCCGGATAATACGGCTTTGACGGAGCTGACAAGTTCGCTCAGGTCTTCCTGCTTGCACACGTAACCGGAGGCCCCGGACTGCATGCAACGGATGGCAAAGAGACTGGGGGCCTGTGCGGTCAGGACGAGAATCTTGGACGGCAGGTTCATCGCGTTGAACCGGGCAAGGACTTCGAGCCCGTCCAGCTTGGGGATGCTGATGTCGAGGATGATCAGGTCGGGCATGCACTCACGGACCATCTGCATGGCGTCGACGCCATTGTCGGTCTCTCCGACCACTTCGTAATTCTCGTTCTCCAGAAGCATTCTTATGGCCATTCGAATGACCGGATGGTCGTCGATAATAAAAATAGAGTTCATGGTCAATCCATAATGAGTGGCAAGAAAGCGCGCACCTTATCCCAGATGTTCAACAGCGCCCATAAAGAGATCATGCCCGAACCGCTATATAGGAATAGTCCTACAAGAATAAGCGTATGTGCGTACATTGATGCACGCGGCGACCATGAATGTTTAATAAAAAGCAATGTGCGACGTTGAGTAAAACAATGCGTATATACGGCTGTTTATTTCGAATCGGAATATACCGGGATTTTTCAATGGGCCGCCGGACTGTTTAAGTCCACCCGTGGAGCATGACCAATGATGGCTTTACGGTCCGATATTGCCACGTGGGACTTATAATCCGGGTAGCGCACCTCACACACCATAGGCGCCTCAGGCGGGAGCCGAGATCAGGCTGATCAGCTCCAGCGTGTTCAATGGTTTGCTCAGGCAGCCCAGCAGTGGAAGCCCCATCGCCCTGGCCTCGGATTCAAGCGTTGCCAAAGGGGCCGCCTCCAGGCCACTGAGCAGGATCGCGCGCTGAATCAGCCCGCGACGGGTGGCCGTCTGAATCAGTTCCAGCCCGCACATGCCCGGCAGACGCTGATCGCACAGCAGCAGGTCATAAGGCTCGGGGCTGCGCTCCATGGCGCCCAGCGCTTCGCTGGCGTTCAGCGCGGGCGTGACACGATAGAGGCCGTTGTTGTTTAAAAGGATTTGCAGAGCGATCAGTTGGAACGGGTGATCCTCAACCAGCAGGATTCGGAAATTTTCGGTGAGCATCGGCGGTTCCAGGCGAAGGAGGGGATGGGTGCGACCGCCTTGCCGGATGTCCGGCGGCGTCGGCACGCGAGCAATGTCTTCGGGAGGTAATGGGTCGGGTTGTCCCATGGCTCGGAATGGCGCGGATTATTCGGCAGTGATGTGTGCGCAGCGATAAGGGCATTCCGACGGTTGTGTAGGAAATGTCCGAAGTTGCTGTTGGATCTGCTGAGAGCCCAACGAGAAATGCCCGAAACCGGCGTCGGATTCGGGCATTCGCTGCGCTGTCAGAGGCAGCGCAAGGTGCTTGTCGTGGGGTTAGACGGGGCTGGAGTGTCCGGTCATCTCACGGGCCATTTCGCTGGCGTAGCTGTCGGTCATACCGGCGATGAAATCGATCACCCTGAGAAATGAGGTGTGCAGCGGCCAGGACGGATCAGGCGCGTTATTACCCAGCAGATCTAGAATGCGCCGGCTCTTGAATGATGGTTCGTGCCCGCCGAACTGCTCCAAAGCGGCGCCGCAGAAGGCATTGAGCAGGATTTCCAGCGTCGTGTAGGCGCCGATCTCGTGCAGCGTCTTGCGTTTGTCCTGAAAGATTTTCTTGCGTGCCATGTCTTTGGCGCTGAGCACACAGCGCTTGGCCGGGCCATGCATGTGTTCGACCAGATCACCCTGCAGCGTACCGGCGAGCAACGCATCCTGCTGTTCAACGAAGGCGCGCGCGGCGGCGTTGGTCAGGTGCTCGATGGCCTTGCCGCGCAGAATCGCCAGTTTGCGGCGGCGCGAGTCACCCGGGCCCAGTTGGCGGTAGGTTTCCGGCAAGTCATCACCCACCAGCCCCAGCAGCAACGACTCGACCTCGGTGTAGTTGAGCAACTCCATTTCCAGACCGTCTTCGAGGTCGATGAGGGCGTAACAAATATCGTCGGCAGCTTCCATCAGGTACACCAGCGGATGCCGTGCCCAGCGCTGTTCCTCCAGCTGCGGCAGGCCGAGCTTGCTGGCGATTTGCTCAAGAATCGGCAGTTCGCTCTGATAGCAGCCGAATTTATGCTTCTTGTAGCCCAGAGAGTCCGCATGGCGAGCCGTCCAGGGGTATTTCAGGTATGTGCCCAGCGTGGCGTAAGTCAGCCGCGTGCCGCCTTCGAACTGGTGATATTCCAGTTGGGTCAGTACGCGAAAGCCTTGGGCATTGCCTTCGAAATTCAGGAAGTCGTTGCGCTCGACCTCGCTCATCGCATCCAGCCAGCCGCGGCCCGCCGCCTGTTTGAACCAGTTGCGGATAGCGTCTTCGCCTGAGTGTCCGAAGGGCGGATTGCCGATGTCATGGGCCAGGCAGGCTGACTGCACCACCATCCCCAGGTCGCTGGGATCGCACCAGTCGGGCAGCGCGCTGCGCAGGGTTTCGCCGACGCGCATGCCCAGCGAACGGCCGACGCAGCTGACCTCCAGTGAGTGGGTCAGGCGCGTGTGGATGTGATCGTTGCTGGTCACCGGATGCACCTGCGTCTTGCGGCCGAGACGGCGAAAGGCGCCGGAGAAAATGATCCGGTCGTGATCCTTGTGAAACGGGCTGCGCCCCAGTTCTTCGGGGCTGTGCAAGGTTTTGCCAAGGCGCTCGCGGGTGAGCAGGGTTTGCCAATCCAAGGCCGGTACTCCGTCGGGTGATTACCGCGCTAGCTTCCCGGTTCGCCCGGCACGCTGCAAGCACAAGATCGCCGAGGGAACCTTAAAAACCCGCAGCGTCGACATCGATCAGAAGCAACCGCTCACCGTTATCAAAGAACTGCCCTGCGGTCAGGCAATACTGGTTAGTGGTGGCGTCGCGGTAAGTGCTCGACAGTGTCAGGCGCCGCTCATGCCAGCCTTCGGCGAGCAGGTGGTAGAAGTAGGGCCGCCACGACCAGTTGTGGCCCAGATATTTCGGGTCGGCCGTCCATGCGCCGTTACGCCATTCCAGATTCGGCGTGAGCTGAGTGCCCTGCCGGTCGCACTGGTAAAAGCGCAGCAGCCAGGGAAAATCCGTACCGTTGGGCAAGCCCGCTATTGCCCCGTCGTGCTCGGCCCAGCGTTGCAGCCGACACATCAACTGCGTGAGGTGTTTGCGCAGTGTCATCAATCGCTCGCGCTCGGCGACTTTTTTCATCACGTAGCAGTCGCGCAGTGCAGCGAAGCGATTGACGAAGGCATCGGCCTCGAAGAAGTCCAACTGCGCCTGGGCAAACAAATAGCCCTGCACATACCGCGAGCCGCACTCCAGCGCGAAGTCGAGTTCGGCTTCCGTCTCGACGCCTTCGGCGATGATCCAGCAGCCGGTTTTCTCGGCCATCTGCGCCAGCGCTCTGACCACATCGCTGCTCGGACCGCCCCGCGCTGCCGCCTGGAACAGACGCATGTCGAGCTTGAGTATGTCGGGCTGCAATGCCAGCACCCGATCCAGCTGGGAATAACCGGCGCCGAAATCGTCGATGGCAATGCGCGCCCCGGCGTTGCGGTAATGGGCGACCACCTCTTTGAGGCGCTGATCGTCGCCACTCAGTTCGGTGATTTCGAAAACGATGCGTTCTGGCGCGATCCCGAAGCTTTCCAGGCGTGCGAGGCTGGGGGGCGGTTGGTCAGGCCGCAAGCGGCTTATCCAGCGCGGTGAGATGTTCAGGCTCAGAAACCAGTCGACCGGAGCCTCATGCAAACGGCTCATGGCGTTGTCGCGGATCTGCCGGTCGAGCCTTCGTAGTTGCATGGCGGGGCGCCGCGGGTCTGCGAAGAGTGGACCTACCGACTGCAGGCTTCCGTCTGCCTGGCGTAAACGGCCCAGCGCTTCAATGCCGGCAATGCGGCCGGTGGCAGTGTCGATGAACGGCTGAAAGCAGGCGAGCGGTTGCCCATCGAACACGGGGCCTCCTTAGTGAGGGTGGATAGAGAGTGAATGGGTGCATTAGCGGAGCCATGACGACAAGCCCACACGCACTCCGCCTCGCCCGGTGGATTACCGGGCAAGGCGGAGTTGGATAGCAAGAATGTAGCCAGAATGCGCCTAACGGCGGCGGGAGGAGTTCTGCAGAGCCATTTTGATCAGCGGCAACACGGTTGCACTGAATTTGATCAGGCGCGTGACGCTGCCAGTGCGCTTGCTGCGTGTGCCTTTGCCAGTCAGGAACCCCAGCAGAGTCACGGCGCCGACGCCCCACAATGGCGCATGCTTGATGCCGAGCGAGCCGGGAAGGTCCGACGCCATACCGCGCATGCGTTGCAGGGGGTGCATCAGCCGTGAGGATTCCTGACGGATCTCCTGCCGATGCATTTCCATGCGCAGGCGAATCAGTGCCTTGCGCAGCTCACGCCGATTGTGGGTCTGGGGCAATTGAGGTGCATTGCTCATGGCATCAGTCGCTCGCGGTCGTTGGCCAGTTCTTCCAGTGTCGAGTGGAAGGGTGAAGACTCATCGAAGACAGCGGCCTTGAGGCGCATCGCACAGAACAATGCCGCCAGCGTATAGAGCCCGCACAGTCCGATGATGCCGGTAAGACGATAGCTGTCCCATACCAGGATGAGCAACAGCGCGGACAGGCCGATGAGCAGCAGCAACGCGAAAACCAGTGCCAGGCCCGCAAAAAGCAGCAGGCGGACGGTGCGGGCTTTCTGTTCTTGAAGCTCGATACCGAACAGCTCCACATGGCTGTGCAATAGCCCCAGAAATGCCGCACCCAGCCGCCGTGGCGAAGAGGATTGATCGGTCCCGGTTGGACCTGTCGGCGACGTCATGACCGTTAGCGCCTTGTGGCCAGCAGGCCCAGCAGGAACCCAACGCCAGCCGCGATGCCCACCGATTGCCATGGCTTGTTCTGCACGTAATCCTCGGTGATGATCACCGCTTCCTTGCCACGGGCGCGAAGGGTTTCTTCCGTCAGCTTGAGGGTTTCACGGGCACGCAGAAGACTCTCGCGGATCTGTTCGCGCAACTCGTCAGCCTGTTCGCCGGCCAGAGAAGCCGTGTGGGCCAGCAGTTTTTCCGTATCGGCAACCAGCGTCTGGAAGTCGGACATCAAGACGTCCTGGGCTTTTTCTGCGGTAGGTCGAGCCATGGTTTTCTCCTTAGGGGATGACGATATGGGGTTTCGAGTATGGCGCATTCCTGAAGGTTCATTCCAATCGCGTCAACAAGCCCAGCCGTTTAGCCGGTGTGGGTCAGCGCCGCCAATGCGCGCCTGCGCAGCGCTGCAGAGTTTCCTGTGGTTGCGAAAAATCCGCAGGAGCCGGCTTGCTGGCGAAAGCAATGTCTTGGCCGCGTTTTTACATCTGACGCAGCGCGCTCGTTTGACCGCAGCCCGCAGCTAGCCGGCTTTCATCAAACATCACCACGGCGCTCTCTCCCACAGGGACTCTGTTTGCTGCGCGACAGCGCGGCGCCTGGACGACGGGGATCTCCTACGGTCAATCTTGTTGGGTCTGGAGCCCGCGCAGGGATGCTTGTGTTCCGGGGGGCTCGGGTGGGTTGCTCGACGAGTGTGGAGGTGCGACCTAAACTTGCCTGTCAATTCCCTGGAATCGCAGCCATAGAGGGGCCCAGCCATGCCACCGGAATGTCAGCTGTTCGGAACGTTGGGGTGTCATCTGTGCGAGGTGGCCGAAGCCGAATTGATGCCGCTGGTGAAGCACGGCTTGTTGGTGGAGTTGGTCGACATCGCCGAGAGCGACGCGCAATACCAGGCGTATTGCCTGCGCATCCCGGTGCTGAGGCGGGCAGACACCGGTGCCGAACTGGACTGGCCGTTCGACACCGATCAGGTGGTGCTGTTTCTGCGTGACTGACGCGCGATCAATCCATCACCGCGCGCAACATCGGTTCGGTCCCTGTTCAGCCTGGATCAAAGATATTGAGTGTCGACCACCATGGCCTGTGCAACTGCGGCTTTCTGCTCCTCGGTCATGCCGTCCCAGACATGCACTTTGGCGTAGTAGCCCAGGCCGGCGATCACGTACAGGCTCAGGGTAAACACGATGAACAGCGACATGAACGTCCAGCGTCCAACGTCTTGGTCATCATTGGAAAAAGACTGCGAATAGTTTTCGTCGTTCTGGCTGGACGTGCCGGTGGAAAGTCGTTTGATCCATTGGAAAAACTGAACAAGCATGGGTAAAACCTCAAAAGTGGCGAAACGAATTCAGGGTGGGCAGTCGTGGGGCGCAAGGTCTGCGGCGGTCCCGACGCGTGCTGCGGCCCATGCACGTGAAGTGCTTGCAAACGCTGAAAACGAAAAAAGCCCGTCGATGACGGGCTTTCTTTTTATGAGTTCAGGTCTGGCAGGCTTTGATCGAGGGGCGAACAGGTCGCGACCGCTCGGATTCATGCCTGCATGCCGATTTCGTAACATTTTAGGACAAATCATTTTACGCATCCAGCGCAGTCATGTGGTTGTCAGACAACTGGCGCCGTTTTTCCGTGCGGCATAACGTCGCGCGCCTGCGTGCGGCCCGGGCTAGAGCCATCGCCACATTCATCCCTTTGCCCTGTCGCGTTAACAAACGTTGACGTTGATAATGCCGACGTTACCTTCAGCCAGCCGAGTCGTTTATGTCCGCTCCCGCTTTCACCGCCTCCGATCGTCAAGCCAGCACCTTGTACCTGCCGCCGGGTTCATGGGCGACAGTCCTGGACTGCCTTTGCGAGCGATTCAGTGCGATCAGCCGCGAACAGTGGCTGGACCGGATCGTCCGAGGCAAGGTGCTCGATGGTAACGGCCTGCCGATTGCGGTCGATCTGGCGTACCGCGAAGGCCTGCGTATTCATTATTTCAGGGAGGTCCCTAACGAAACGCCGATCCCGGTGCAGGAGGCAATTCTGTACGCCGACGAGCATCTGGTGGTCGCCGACAAACCGCATTTTCTGCCAGTGACGCCCGCCGGGGAGTACGTTGAGCAGACTTTATTGCGCCGGCTTATCCGTACGCTGGATAACCCCGATCTGGTGCCACTGCACCGCATCGACCGGCACACGGCAGGGCTGGTGCTGTTTTCCGCCAACAAGCAGACGCGGTCTGCCTATCAGGCCTTGTTTCCAACCCGGCAGATCGAAAAACGCTACGAGGCGATTGCCCCGGCGCTTGCGCACCTGACATTTCCTTGCGTACACAAAAGCCGCCTGGTAGACGGCGAGCCGTTCTTCCGCATGCAGGAAGCCGAGGGCCCGGCGAACACTGAAACCCGAGTCGAGGTGAGCGAGCGTCGCGGCGAACACTGGCGTTACGCGCTGTTTCCGGTCACGGGCAAAAAACACCAGTTGCGGGTTCACATGGCGGCGCTGGGCGCCGGCATCTGCAATGACCCGTTTTATCCGAGCGTCATCAAAAACGCCGTGGACGACTACCACAACCCGCTGAAACTGCTGGCTCAACGCCTGCGGTTTACGGATCCGGTGACTGGTCAGGAGCGAGTGTTCGAGAGCCGGATCACGCTGGACTGGTAACGGGACTTCTGAAGGGAGCATCGGTCCGCAAAAAACAAAAAACCCGCCATTTGGCGGGTTTTTTTGACAGTGACCGTTTCAAACGATCAGTCCTTCGCTGGCATCACAGCTCTTTAACGGTGCGCACTTGGTCTTTGTTGATGCGAGTCTCTTTACCGTCCAGCTGTTTGAACTCGTAGAAACCCGACTCTTCGTCGTATTTCGGCGCGTCGGTTGCCTGGATTTCACGGCCGTCGTTCAGGGTGATCACAGTCGGCGACGAGCAACCGGCGAGGCCGGCAAGGCTCAGTGCGAGCAGGAAGGCGGCAGGAAGAGTCCGTTGGTTCATTGCTGTGTCTCCGGGTATTTGTTTAGTGATTTGTCTGACGCAGAGTGTAACGGCAAAGTTCCATGAAACCTGCCCGTTGCGCTCAGGCCTTGATCCCGGTCAACAGATCCGGCGTGTTGAGATTGGCCAGCCTGCGGTCATCAGCCGCGCATTGCAGCGCGACGGCGCCCAACGCTGCCAGCGTACGCCGCGGGCTGCGCTGACCTTGCCGCCAATGCTCCTCGAACACGCTCGCATGGACCGTGGGAATGCAGCACAGCAGCGGCTGCCATTGCTCTCCCTGGCGAACAATGACCGGCAGGTCCGGGTTCGCCGCCGCGGTGGCACGCAGGTCATTGAGCAGGTCGCGATCCAGCAGCGGCATGTCACAGGGCATCACCAGCAGGAGTTCGTGCCTGGCGGCGCCAAGGCCGGCGCGGATACCCGCGTAGGGGCCGGGGAAATCCTGCTGCTCATCTGCCACCAGCCGATCGGCGTAGTCCGCGTAGCGTTCCTGATTGCGGTTGCACGAGATGATCAAGTCATCGGTGAGCGGCCGTACCAGGCCATGCAAATGCTCGATAAACGGCGCGCCGTTCCAGTCAATAAGGCCCTTGTCTCGACCGCCCATACGCTGGCCCCGACCGCCGGCAAGCAGCAGGATGGAGCAGGGCGCAAGGGTGTTGGATACGTTCATGGTCAGCTCGGCAGGCGCGGTCAAAACAGGTGCTGTGATATAACACCGGCCTGTTTCCTCTACAACCGGACCTCGCCATGAAAGCCAAGGCAGACACGCCTTTCGTACCCCTGAATATCGCCGTGTTGACCGTCAGCGATACGCGCACCTTCGAAACCGACACCTCCGGCCAGATGTTCGTCGACCGCCTCACCGCTGCAGGTCATGGTCTGATTGAGCGTGTGCTGCTCAAGGATGACCTTTACAAGATCCGCGCCCAGGTCGCGACGTGGATTGCCGACGATGAAGTGCAAGTGGTGTTGATCACCGGCGGCACCGGCTTCACCGGGCGTGACAGCACGCCCGAAGCTGTCGCCTGCTTGCTCGACAAACAAGTGGATGGTTTCGGCGAGCTGTTCCGGCAGATTTCCGTGCCCGACATCGGCAGCTCGACCATTCAGTCCCGTGCGCTGGCCGGGCTGGCCAACGGTACGCTGGTGTGCTGCCTGCCGGGCTCGACCAACGCGGTGCGCACCGGATGGGACGGCATTCTCGCCGACCAGTTGAACAACAGCTTCCGCCCGTGCAATTTCGTGCCGCACCTGAAGAAGGCCGCGCCTTGCGCGACGCGCGGTTGAGATTGATGAGCACGCCTGAAATGAAGCCCTTGATGCCGGTCGAAGAGGCCATGCAGCGATTGATGGAGCTGGCGGCGGCTGCGCCCATCACCGAACGCGAGGAAGTCGCGCTGGCCGACGCCCAGGGCCGAGTGCTGGCTGAAGACCTGGTGTCCACCCTGGATTTGCCGCCATGGCCCAACAGCGCCATGGACGGTTACGCATTGCGCATGGCGGACTGGCACGGTGAGCCGCTGCCGGTCAGCCAGCGGATTTTTGCCGGTCAGGCGCCCGAGCCACTACAGCCGGGGACATGCGCGCGCATTTTTACCGGCGCCCCGGTTCCGCAAGGCGCCGATTGCGTCGAGATGCAGGAGAACGCCGAGGTCCAGGCAGACCAGACCGTGCGCTTTGTGCAATCGCTGCGTACTGGTCAGAACATTCGACCCAAAGGGCAGGAGACCACGGTGGGCGACAAGGTGCTGGAGGCTGGCACGGTGCTGGGTCCAATCGAATTGGGCCTGGCCGCGACCATGGGCTTTGGCCATGTGCAGGTCGTGCGCCGTGCCCGTGTCGCGGTGATTTCTACCGGCGATGAATTGGTTGAGCCGGGCCAGCCGCTTGGCCCGGGGCAGATCTACAACAGCAACCGGGTCTTGCTGTGCAGCTGGTTGAGCCGATTGGGTTGCGAGGTCATTGATGCGGGCATCCTTCCGGATAACCTGGAGAAAACTCGAGCTGCACTGGCAGGCCTGAACGGCGTCGACCTGATCCTTTCCACCGGCGGCGTGTCCGTCGGCGAAGCGGACTTCCTCGGTCACGCGCTGCGTGAAGAGGGCGAAATCGCCTTGTGGAAGCTGGCGATCAAACCTGGCAAACCGCTGACGTTTGGTCACTTCCGAGGCGTGCCGGTAATCGGCCTTCCCGGCAATCCCGCATCGACCCTGGTGACGTTTGCGCTGCTCGCCCGGCCTTATCTGCTGAGGCGTCTGGGCGTGCAGGGGGTCAAGCCGCTGCAGTTTAAAGTGCCTGCTGCCTTCACCTGGACCAAGCCAGGCGCGCGGCGCGAGTACCTGCGTGGACGTCTCGAGCAAGGCCGGCTGGTTGCCTACCGCAATCAGAGTTCGGGCGTGCTGCGCAGCGCCGCGTGGGCCGACGGGCTGATCGAGATCATCGAAGGCACGACGGTGGCAGAGGGTGATCTGCTCAACTTCATTCCGCTAAGCGAAGTGATGGGCTGAACGGTTGAGTGGCCGTGAGGGCACTCAACCGGGGCGCCGGACGTTGAATAAGCCCGAGCGGCAGGCTTTAGGTGCGGGCGTCGGCGGCAGGGCGCAGGTCGCTTGCTTCCTCGTCGATGCGGTCGGACTCGAACAGTTCGGCCAGTTCGGTTCGGGCTTCCAGCGCGCTTTGCATGACCTTCGCCGCGTCGTCGTAGATCAAGTGCTGGCGGTTGAGCACTTGTTCGTCATGCCGCTTGAAGCGCTCGATGCGGGCGCTGGCCTGCGTTTCGCTCAGGCCCAGCCCGATCAGCGTGCGCCGGGTCATCTCCAGGCTTGAATAAAAGGTTTCCCGCACGGCCTCGGCGTTCAGATCGAGCAAACGGTGAACGTGCTGACGGTTACGGGCCCGCGCGATGATCTTCATGTGCGGGTACAGCCTGCGCACCAGCTCTGCGGTCTTGATGTTGGTGTCAGGATCGTCCGTGGCAATCACGAAGTATTCGGCCTGATCGACCTTTGCGGCGCGCAGAATTTCCGGGCGCAGCGGGTCGCCGTAGAACACCGGAACGTTGCCGAAGCTTCGGGTGAATTCGATCGTCTCCACCGAGGTGTCCAGCGCAATGAACGGGATGTTCTGCGCGCGCAGGATACGGGCAACGATCTGGCCCATCCGGCCCATCCCGGCGATGACGACGCGCGGGTTATCCGACTCGATCTGCTTGTAGTGCGCCGGGACTTCCTTGACCACAGGCTTGGGCTTGAGCCACCTCGCCATGACCAGCAGCAACAGCGGCGTCAGCGCCATCGACAAGGTGATGGTCAACACCAGCGTGTCGTACAGCGCCGCATCGAACAGCCCCTGATCACGGCCAATCTTGAACACCACGAATGCGAACTCACCGCCCGCCGCAAGCACCAGCCCAAGACGCAGAGCGCTTTGCTTGCCCAGGCCGCCGGCCAGGCGCCCGACGAAAAACAGCAGGGGCAATTTCAAGCCGATCAACAGCAGCGTCAGGCCCAGCACCGTCAACGGCGAATTGATCAGCAGGCCGATGTTTGCGCCCATGCCGACACTGATGAAGAACAGCCCGAGCAGCAAGCCCTTGAACGGCTCGATCTGCGATTCCAGTTCGTGGCGGTATTCAGAGTCGGCCAGGAGCAGGCCGGCAAGAAAGGCACCCAGCGCCATGGACACTCCGACGAGGTCCATCAGCCATGCTGTGCCGATCACCACCAGCAAGGCCGTTGCCGTGGAGACTTCCTGAAGCTTGGTTTTAGCCACGATGCGGAACACCGGGCGCAAGAGATAACGCCCGCCGACCACAACAATGGCTATGCCGCCCAGCACTTGCAGGCCGTGGCGCAGGGAATCGCCGGAGTTGTCATCATGTGCACCGCCGGCCAGCATCGGTACCAGCGCGATCAGTGGAATGGCGGCGATGTCCTGGAACAGCAGGATGGCGAAAGCCAGGCGTCCGTGGGGCGCGTTGAGCTCTTTGCGCTCTGCCAGGCTTTGCAGGCCGAACGCGGTCGATGACAGCGCCAGCCCCAGACCCAGCACGACGGCGCTGTTGAGGGGCTGATTGAAGCCCAGCAGGGCCACGGCGCCGATGGCCACCCCGGTGAACAACACCTGCGCCAGCCCCACACCAAACACTGACTTGCGCATGGTCCAGAGGCGGCGGGGCGACAACTCAAGGCCGATGATGAACAACAACAGCACCACGCCCAGCTCCGAAATGTGCGCAACGCTCTGCGGGTCGCCGATAAGACCCAGGCAGGACGGGCCGATAATCACGCCGGCAATCAGGTAGCCGATGACGGCGCCCAGTTGCAGACGTTTGGCCAGAGGAACCGTGACGACGGCGGCGAGCAGGAACACGACTGCGGCCTGCAGCAGGCTGCCTTCATGGGGCATTGGGGACTCCTTGTAAAAGAGAGCTCGGGGCGGCTGCTGCGTGTATGGCAGGCACGTCGTTGAGCGCTGTAACGCATAAGCGATGGAAAAAGTGGCGCGTATTAAACCACGTGAAAGTGCGCGATATCAGCAGCCGGGACGCTGGGTCGCAGGCGTGCGGGCCACGGCGGAGTGCCAGCGCCGTCCAGAGCAGGTAACCTAGGCGCGCCGATTCATCGCGCCGACATCAGCACCTTTGCTCTCAACAGGTTTCAGGAATCCCGTAATGACTAACAAACAGCGTCTTGTTTACTCGATCATCATTGCCTTGAGCGTCCTGGCGATCATGCTGGGGCTTTCCCACTTGCAGAACATCGGCGTGCTCAGCGAAAAAATCTTTCAGTACATTGCGATATTCGTCGCCGTTGTCGTGGTGGTCTTGAACGGCGTGTTGCGCCGCAAGGTCAGGCGCTGATCCCGCCACGCCTGACATCCCGATACCTCCCGGAACGGTGTCCGGCACGCTGTAGCATCAACCGGTTACAAACCGCGGATGAACTATTTTTCGGCCCCTGAACTCCAAAAAACCGCATTCAAAAAGCCCGCAAAGGGAAATGGAGTTCACACATGATCAAGAAACTTACCGCTGCCGTCCTCGCCACCGCTGCCCTGACCACCGCACAGTTCGCCCTCGCGGACAAGCCGGGCGCTGGCTGGATCACCATCGAAAAAGCGATCGAAAAAGCCAAGTCGGCGGGTTACACCGAGATTTACAAAATCGAAGCCGACGACAACGGCTATTGGGAAGGCGAAGGTCGCAAGGCTGACAGCCTGACTTATGAATTCCGCATCGACGGTACTTCCGGCAACGTTCTGCGCGATCAGAAAGACTGATCGACGCAGCGTTCCCCAGGTGGAGGCCCTCGGGCCTCCACCTCCATCCTCCCGCTTTACTCCCGCACACCAATCCGACAATCTTGGCTTCCCGATTTCATCAGCAGGAAGCGATGCATGAGTGTCCGGATCGAGTTCAAATCCAATCCCTCCGAAGAAGAACGTCTGCAGATCCTCGAGCCATTGAGGGCCTATAACGCCGCACAGGCGGGCGACGGCAAGTCTGAAAAATTTGCCCTGTTTGTTCGTGACGAACACACCGATGCCGTGATTGGCGGGCTCCACGGCCGCATCCTCTACAGCTGGCTGTTCATTGAGTTGCTGGTCGTGCCCGAACAGGTGAGAGGGCAGCGCATGGGGAGCCAACTGATGGGCATGGCCGAGGACCTGGCCCGCGAGCGCGGTTGCCTCGGCGTCTGGCTCGACACCTTCGATTTTCAAGCGCCGGACTTCTACCGCAAGCACGGCTATGAGGCCTTTGGGCAGCTGGATGACTATCCGCCGGGCCACCAGCGGTTGTTCTTCCAAAAACGCATCAGCGCAGCGTAGTCAGTGCGCTCCCGCGGCCGTCCTACCCGGGCGGTCGCAATTCCCTAATGCCACCCTGGCCGTCGCGCAGTATTCTCAAGCCGCCTGCCTTTCTGTCGCGCTTCCCGTCCCAAAACCTCAACGGAGCTTCAGATGACTACCGACCACAACAGCTTCGCGAGCCGGACGATTACCTGTACTGACCTGACCGAGCTGCTGCGGCAGATCTTCCTGCGCCACGGGACTTCGGCCGAGGTTGCGCGGGTGCTCGCCGAAAATTGCGCTGGCGCCGAGCGCGACGGCTCCCACAGTCATGGCATCTTCCGCATCAAGGGCTACCTGTCGTCACTGGCGGCGGGTTGGGTTGACGGCCAGGCCCGGCCTAAGGTCGAAGACGCAGGGGCCGCTTTCGTGCGCGTTGACGCCATGGGCGGTTTTGCGCAACCGGCCATGCAGGCCGCCAAAGGGCTGGTCATCGAAAAGGCTCGCAGCGCCGGCAGCGCGATTCTGGCAATCCGCAACTCGCACCATTTCGCTGCGCTGTGGCCAGATGTCGAGCCGTTTGCGACGCAGGGGCTGGTGGCACTGAGCGTGGTCAACAGCATGACGTGCGTCGTCCCTCACGATGCGCAGAAGCCGCTGTTCGGCACCAACCCGATTGCGTTCGCCGCGCCGCGCGCCGAGGGGCCGCCGATCGTCTTCGACATGGCGACCAGCGCCATTGCCCATGGCGACGTACAAATCGCCGCCAGAGAAGGGCGCATGCTGCCGCCTGGCATGGGCGTTGACCGCAACGGCGAGCCCACTCTGGATCCCAAGGCGATTCTTGAAGGAGGCGCGTTGTTGCCATTTGGCGGCTACAAGGGATCGGCGTTGTCGATGATGGTGGAACTGCTCTCGGCTGCGTTGACCGGCGGGAATTTCTCGTTTGAGTTCGACATGTCGAAAGCGCCCGGCGCGCAAACCCCCTGGACCGGTCAGGTGATCATCGTCATTGACCCCGACAAAGGCAGCGGTCAGGCCTTTGCCGAGCGCAGCGAAGAGCTCGTCCGCCAGATGCACGGTGTGGGACAACAACGCATGCCGGGCGATCGTCGTTATCGTCAGCGCGAGCGGTCCTTGAAGGAGGGGATCGTAGTGTCGGCAGATGACCTTGATCGGCTTGAAGCGTTAGCCCGCGCTTGAATCCGGGCGTGCCTTTTCGGTGCCGAGGCGTATAGAGCTGGCGCAGGAGACGAGAATGGATCAGCGGCCCGCGGTGACCATTCGTCGCGACAGGACTTGCGTTCAGGGGGCGTTGAAAATACTGTATGTTTAAACAGTATCGAGAAGAAGAGAGCGCCCATGCAAACCAATCAAGCGAACACCCGCACTGAATTTGCTGCACAGCAACATGAATCTTCGTTCAGCAGCGTCTGGGGCAATGAGATGCAGCGCGAGGATTTTCTTGCTCTGGCGTCAGGGCTTCGCCAGTTCAGCGCCAATCAGGCCGACCTCGCGTTTGCCCCGTCAGCGAGCGGCTATGCGACGGCCAACATGGCCCACGTAAGCCAGCTCGCGGCAGAGTGACGCTTTGTGGGGCAAGCCGCAAGCAGGTCGTTTCAGGGCTTGAATCGCACCATCACCGGCACCGGAGTCTGACCGGCAACCGTGTCATCGGCGTCTGGCTGGCGATTCTTGCCGGTACGAATCATGGCCAGCGCGACTGAAGTGCCCACTGCCGATACCGCGCACCATGCAAGCAAGAAAGTGGTCATGTCTGGTTCTCCGAACTGCAGAAATCGGGCCGCCCATTCGAAATGAGGGGCTGTACATCAGAACCTATCGGCCGCTCAACGGATTGCTTGAGTCGGCATTTCAGAAGATTGACCAATTGAGCGCCCGGTCGCAACTCCCTCGGACCAATGGGGTCTTGCATGTTGAACACAGTAAATTTCAGGACCCTAGTTTATGAAAGATCTCGGCTCACGTCTGAAAGAAGAACGCAAAAGGCTCGGTCTGTCGCAGCAGGACTTCGGCTCAATCGGTGGCGTTGAAGCCAATGCTCAAGGCAAATATGAAAGCGGGGAGCGTATTCCGCGCTCGGACTACATGGCAGCCCTTGGCAAAAAGGGCATCGACGTTATGTATGTGTTGTCGGGCCAGCGCACTCCCATCGCTACCGATACCCTGAGCGAGGCGGAGCGGGCGGTCATTACTCATTACCGTGCGCTGAGCGAAGATGATCGTGAAGCAATATCCCAGTTGGCAACGTCTTTGTCCGAATGCGCCACTGAGTGTTCATCCTGACACTTGCCGGTAAGTCATGAGTCGGTTGCGTGAAAATATACGAAACATATATGCTGCGTATATTCTTCGCGAGGTCGCCATGGGTCTGGTAAAAATTTCCGAACAGATGCACGCCAATATCCGCTGTGCCAGCGCAGCGTTGAGCCGATCGATCAATTCGCAGGCCGAACACTGGATGCGCGTCGGCATGCTGGCCGAGCTTCATCCGGGGCTTAATTACAGCGAAATCTGCCAACTGCTGATCCGCGCCGAAACGTCGGGCGGCGCTGTGTTGAGTCTTCAGCCTTGCGACCTTGTGCCCGATCTCTCAGAAAACAGGGCGGTGTCGCAATGAGCATCAGCATCAAGAGTGAAGCCGATCTGGTCGGGCTCCGTGTAGCGGGTCGTCTGGCCGCAGAGGTGCTGGCCATGATTGGCGAGCACGTCAAGCCGGGCGTCACCACCGAGGCGCTGGATGACCTGTGTAACGACTTTATCGTCAACCAGCTCAAGGTGATCCCCGCGAACGTCGGCTATCACGGCTTCACCAAAACCACGTGTATATCCCCGAACACCGTCGTTTGTCACGGCATCCCCTCGGCAGACGACGTGCTGAAAGCAGGCGATATCGTCAACATTGACGTCGCGGTCATCAAGGACGGCTGGTATGGCGATACCAGTCGCATGTACTACGTGGGGGAGGTAAGCCCGCTCGCTCGCCGATTGGTCGAAACCACCTATGAAGCCACACTCGCCGGTATCCACGCTGTCAGGCCTGGCGCGACACTGGGCGACATTGGGCATGCCATCCAGACCGTGGCGTACCGTGAGGGCTTCAGCGTGGTACGCGAATATTGCGGGCATGGCATCGGCCGCAAATACCATGAAGAACCTCAGGTCCTGCATTACGGCGCAGCGGGCAAGGGGCTCAAGCTCAAGCCCGGGATGGTGTTTACCATCGAGCCGATGATCAACGCCGGCAAACCAGGCACTTACGTGCTTGACGATGGCTGGACCGTCCTCACGCGTGACCAGTCCCTCTCGGCGCAGTGGGAGCACATGGTAGCGGTGACCGGGGACGGTTTCGAGCTGTTGACCCCTTGGCCGGAAGGCACCGGCGATTACCCGGCGGTCTGAGCTTGGACTCATCAAGTCACACAAGCGGGCGTGACGAAAAAGGCCGCTGACTTGTAGGCTGTTTCCTGTTCCCCTGTGGTGCTGCTTCCTGACAGGCTGTCGAGTGTCCAGTGCAGGTAGCGCCAGGGGAGAACACCATTATCGATTCCAAAGAAAACCGGCCTTGGCCGGTTTTCTTTTGCACGCATGAGCGTGAACGCGCTCGCTAGCCAGCCTGCAAATGCTTGGCGGCGTCCACTCCGGATGAGCTGAGCTTGATAGGGTACTTCAGGGACCGGTCACCCTCCGCAGGGCGGTTGACGCAGCCGTCGTGAATCAGCCCGGCATCCTGCAGGTGCTCAAGGGTATCGGCGACAGCATTTTCCCCCCTGTAGTTGTCCAGCACTTCCTTGCCCAGCCCGTGTGGATGAGCGTGCAACAGGCGGGTGAGAACTTCCTTTTTCAGTGCGTTATCGATGGTCATGTTTACCTCGCTTTGCTGGTGTGATGAGCGCTGCTTATAAATTCCGACCGCACGGATACCCATTTGTTTAGCGTTTCGCCTGATTCGTACTCGATGGAGCAGCGTCACACCCGATCGCGACGACGACTGGGACCAGCGATGCGAGGCATATACCCCGGAGCCCTCATTGAGCCCATCGCCCGAAGAATAAAGTGGAAGGCAATTTGATGGCCCGCAGGTATCAGCATTTCTGGAAAAATCCTTTTTTTTTTGATGGATTTCAGGACGATGCGGATGTGCACGCGTAGGGTGAGTCTGGCCGTAGTGATGGGGTTTCTGGCAGCTGTATCGGTGAGCGCGCACGCCAGGACCATCAGCAAGAACGAACTGCAGGTCTGCAAATGGGGGGCGGGAGTGGCAGGGGTGGCGCAGCAATCCAAACTGTCGGGGACCACGCTCTACAGCGCCCGGAAGAAACTGCAAAGCCGCACGTTCAGCAAACCCTGGATGCGCAAGATGGCGCTGGGCATTACGGAGCAAACCTATAAAAGCCCCTCGAAGTTGAAGCCCGCCGCCGTACGGCAGACCTACTACGAGGGGTGCATTCAGCACGATCTCGCCCGCAAGTGAGTATGTGCGTGTGAATAGACGCAGAGCCTGCCAACTGCCGGCAGGCTATTGCAGCCCGGCATGGCCGGGGCTATCGGCAATTCCCTGCCAGACGATAATGCTGAGCCTCGGCAACCGCAGCGCTGTTGAATTCGACACGGTTTTTTTCGGCGATTGCGTTGTACGAAGGGCAGTCAGGGCGGTGATAGACCATGGTCTTTTTGTTGCCGCGGATCGCCAGCGCCAGATGGGTCGACGGGGTGTTTACGGCCGGCTTCATCGGACTGTCCGCACCTGGTCGCGCCTGCGCCGTCACAGCCGACCCACTTTGCGCCGCACTGCCGCCACTCAGGCTTGCATCGAGAAAAATCGGCGCATGGTCGGACACGCTGTCCCGTCCCTTCGCGTGGGTCAGCCCCAGAAACTTCGGGTAGTCGTAGACCTCTACTTTGTTAACGCGGATGGCCGACTGCTTGCTGATGAAAATATTGTCGTAAAGGTTGGCGAACTTGCCGTCGGTGGTGGACAGGGTGCTGGCGCCATCCTGTATGAGCGGTCTGGCACTGCTGTCGAGCTTGCTCCACGCGGGAGAATTGGGCGGCGTGTTGAAGTCACCCATCAGCATGATCCGGTTATTGCCGGGGTAGGTTTCCTGCAGCCAGGTCCAGTAGTTTGAGAGGGCGACGATTTCTGAAGCACGGTCTGCCTGGTTCTTGCCGTACAAGACATGCACGGTTGCAACGACGAAGGTCTTGCCGTCTTTCAGGGACCTGAACTGCGCGGAGTAAGGCTCGCGCTCGAAGGTGTCGGTGCGGTCCAGGTAGCTCACGGCGCCGTCTTCATAGGCAACCGCCTCATCCCGCCACAAGAAGCCGTACATTTCTTTGTAGGAAGATCGCCCAACAGCATGCGACGCCATGGAGCTCCAGTGCTTGCCCGTCTGCCGGGTCAACTCCGACGCCAGCGCTTGCAGCGCTTCTTCACTCATTAATTCCTGAACCGCGAGAAAGTCGACTTGCCGCGCAACCTTGGCGATGCTCTGGAAATCCTTGTTCGGGCGCACGCTCAGGTGCTCAAGGTTCCAGGTGCCGATTTTTACATCGGCGCAAGCGGTGTGCAGGAAGCTAAACGTTAAAAACAGGGCGACACAAAATCTGAACATTGTTATCCAACTGGGTTATTCAAAAGGGGAGGCTGGGCAAACGGTAGCGGGCCCGGTGGCCGCAGGACTGGCGCCTACGGCCACACAAGCACTCTGCAGGAGGCGTCATGCATAGGCTGAGACAAACGGTGATGCCAACTCAGTCTTCCCTGGGCACTGTCCAGAAGATCTGTACGCCACCATCGTCTCGCCAGGCCAGGGTCACGTTGTCGTTCTCGTCGATTTCTTCCAATAACTGCTTCCAGTCGTCTTCCAGTTCGTCTGCCAGTCGAAAAATCAGGGCAGCGCGAGCTTTCTGCGCACTTTGGGAATTAATGATCTTTTGTACCCGAACGGCCATTCGTTCGTAATGGCCTGGCGAGGCGGCGGTGGATGCATCGGACTCAGACATGAAGTGACCTCCTGTTCGCTGTATGCGCATACAGTATTTGAGTGTCGGACGTTTCGCAACAGTGGATCGGACAAAAACCCACGGCGGCTCAAGTCGCTGATTTGTCTGCTGATTCGCAGGCTGGCGAACCAAACTCCAACGGGCTGATCTGATCGCTAGATGACGATTGATATCTCAAGCGCACACGGCTTGGACATTTGAAACCAGGAGGCTTTATGAAGATTCAATCATTGCTGATGCCGGTGGCGTTTGCATGCTGCGCGGCGCTGGTCGGTTGCTCTACTTCGACTGTGGTGACGTTGCAGAACGGCACTCAGTATGTGACCAAAGACGCGCCCAAAACCAAAAGCAAAGACGGCTTTTACGAGTTTGAGGACATTTCCGGCAAGACCATTCGGGTCCGTGCCGACGAGGTCGCAACCGTCAAAGAAGAAGACTGAAGTATCCCGCGGGTCCTGGGTGACGCCGGGACCCTTACTGTATGGAAAACTGTATTCATCTGAATGGAACGTCTTCGCATTGGCCTTGTTCTAAACGAGGCTATTTGATCACGCTAATTCCTCTCAGGCCCTAACTATGGAAAACCCTCCCAACACCGGCTATAGCGCAGCGCCCCTGCGTTTTCTTGCCAACGGCGGTGCGGTCGGTGATCTGCTTCGGTCCCCCCTGATTGAAAGCTCGCCTCTGGGTGCGCCTGTAAGATGGCCGGACAGTCTCAAGGCTCTGATGAGCACGATCCTGCCGGTTCAGGCGCAAATCGTGCTTTTTTGGGGGCCCGATTACATAGCGCTGTACAACGACGCCTATGCGCCCAGCATCGGTGAAAAACATCCCCGCGCGCTTGCCCGACCTGCCTTCGAAAACTGGCGTGAACTCTGGGATGACCTCGAGCCTCTGTTGCGCGGCGTCCGTGAGACCGGCGAGACCTTTGCCGCCAAAGACCGTCCGTTCTATATCGAAAGGCACGGTTACGGTGAAACGGTCTACTTCGACGTTTCCTACTCGGCGGTGTATCAGGGGGATGGCTCGGTGGGCGGTGTGCTATGCATCGTGACCGAAACCACTGACCGCGTTCAGTTCGAACGTCGACAGGCGTTGCTGCTTGAGTTGGGCCAGGCCTTCCCGTCGATCCGCGACCCCGAGCAGATCGAAGTCGATGTCATCAGCCGGGTCGGCAGCGAGTTACATGCCGCTCGCGTGAATCTGGCGGAGGCGGACGAGGAGTCCGGTCATTTCCGGGTCAGCCGGGAATACCGCGCAGGTGATATCCGCAACGACCCCGCTCTCGTTTCCTTCAGCGACCAGACCTGCCGTGCACTGCGCCAGGGCATGACTGTTCAGTACAGCGCAACGGCTGACGTGGATAACGCCCCTCAAGACGCGCTGGGTGGTCTGGCCAAGGGTCTGGCGCGCTCGTCGGTGCATGTGCCGCTGATGCGCCATGACACCCTGGCTGGCGTTTTTACGATGGAGTTCGATGGCGATCGGGTCTTCAGTCGGCACGACATTCACCTGATCGAAGAAGCGGCGAAGCTCGGTTGGCTGTGGATCAATCACACCCGAGCCGAGTCGGCGTTGCACGCGAGTTCAGCGCAACTAGCCGGGATGTTCGAACAAGCGGGTGCGGGGATCGCGCTCTGTGATCACGAAGGGGTCTTTCGACAAGTCAACGACCGGTACTGCGAAATCCTGGCGCTGCCCCGCGAAGCCATTGCCGGGCATTCGATGCTCGACGTGCATAAAGACTGCACCGCAAACGTTCAACCCCTTTTTCACGAACGCTTTCTGAGCGCAGACACACCCTTTGAACTGACCCAGCACCATGTACGCGCAGATGGTTCTGTCGTGTGGTTGCAAACACATGTGACGCCGCTGCTGGACGAGGGGCACGAGCTCAGCGGCCTGCTGTTTGTCTGTGTCGACATCACCGCACGCGTGGGTGCCGAGCATCAGTTGATAGAGCTCAACGAAGGCCTTGAGCAGCGGGTCGCAACCATGGTGGCCGAGCGCGAGGCGGCCATTGCCCTGCTGCACGAGTCTCGCAAGATCGAAATGGTCGGCCAACTGGGTGGCGGCATTGCCCATGACTTCAACAACCTGCTGACGCCGATCATGACCTCACTGGAACTGCTTCGTCGCCAGCCTGCCGCCAATGACCGCTCCCATCGTCTTATAGATGCGGCGCTGCAAGCTGCCGATCGCGCGCGCATTCTGGTGGGCCGGCTGCTGACCTTCGCAAGGCGCCAGACGCTCAAGCCGCAGGTAGTGGCTGTCGATGCACTGGTGACTGACATGCGCGACCTGATTCAGCGATCCCTGGGACCGACGATCGAGGTGATCGTCGACATTCCGGCCGGCTTGCCGAATATCCTCATCGACCCGCACCAGCTGGAGTTGGGTATTCTCAATCTGGCCGTCAACGCCCGCGACGCCATTCCGGAACACGGCTTTTTGAAGATCAGCGCGTGTGTGGACGTCGTTTCCGACAGCCCGGGTCTCGGCCAGACGCCGGCGCAAGGGCAATACGTCAAATTGACCGTGAGTGACAACGGCAGCGGCATGAGCAACGAGGTGTTACAGCGTTGTGTCGAGCCGTTTTATTCCACCAAAGGCGTGGGCAAGGGCACCGGGCTGGGACTGTCGATGGTTCAGGGGTTGGCGCTGCAGTCCGGGGGAGGTTTCGGCATCCAGTCGGTGCCGGGGGAGGGTACCCGCGTCGACCTCTGGCTGCCGGTCTCCTGCGCAGACGTCCAGCACGCCGATGACGGGCAGGAAGACCAAGAGTCTGCGGCGGTCCATCCCTTTCACGTGCTGATGGTGGATGACGAGGATCTGGTGCGGTACACCGTCGCCCTGCAACTGCGCGACCTTGGGTATCGGGTGACTGAAGCCGAGTCTCCTTCGGCAGCCGAACACCTGGTCGAGACCGGGTTGCGGCCTGACATTCTGATCACCGACCAGCTGATGGCAGAAAAGAACGGCACCCAACTGGCGGAAAGCTTGCGAGTGCGGATTCCGGAGCTGCCGGTGCTGATCATCACCGGTTACACCAACGAGGCTTCGACGCATATCGGCGGTTTTGATGTAGTTGCAAAACCCTTCACCCGTAGCGATATCGCGTCGCGGGTGGCGAAGGCATTGGGCCGCTGTGGAAAATTTGGCGCAATCAAGGCGCCCGTTGCAACGAACGCCTGACCCTCGCGTTTCACGCAGGACTTTGCCTGTGTGAAACGCGAGGTGCGTTTATGGTGTGGACGCGCCCCGTTGAGTGACCGCTGTACAGCCGGTCGTGATGGGGCGGGTCGGGCTCAGACGGAGCGCCCAATGGCCTGCTCGTAGCACGACAGGAAATACTGCCATTGCGACTCATCCCAGAACGAGTGGCGCCTGAGCTGCGGGATATCGTGACGCGCGGCGCCCATGATGGTGATCCGCCCATGGGACTTCTCGAGATCAAGCAGCGCCAGTTCAAAGTCGAACCGCGTCTCAGTGGCTGTTGCCTTGATGAAGATGTGTTTGGAACGCATGCAGCCATGCTGCCATTTGCCCAGGTGCATCTTGGCCAGCGTCTCAGCCAGGCGCTTGAAGAGTTTCTGGTGTTGCTCAGTGGTCAAGGTGCGGGCGCCGCCTTGGGCATACCAAGTATCCAGGTCAATAAAACCGCCAAGATCCTTGGTCACCAGTACGCCCTGCCAAACGCCGGCAACTTTGCGCGCCCCGTAAAATACCGGGCGCGGCGCATTGACACCCAGCTCGGCGAGCCGAGACAGGGCAATGCCCTCACGCAATGCTGTCGGACGGCCTGCAGGGTAGCGAAGGCTACGGAACAGATGGCCGGTCTGGCGTTTGACGTAGAGCGTATTGCCGTCGTGGACGACACGCTGAACGCCGCTGGTGCCGTTTCTGCGCACATTTGGCGGCTCCACCCAAGGGCCAGAGGTGCCCCACCAAAACTCGAATTCGTTGTTTGCCCGACCCATCATGCGCTCCAAATACGGTAGAAATTTTGCCACCATGCAGCGCCTGTCACAGTGCAGTGCGCGCCCCTCAGGCCTCTGCGGCCCCGGATAGTTCCAGCATTCATCTATAGCTGTTGGCGATTAGCCAGTTTCAGCCGTTCAGCTTACTCACTTGCCACACGTTCTTTGCGCCCAAAGAGCAGCCATTTACGCCATCGGACAGGGTAAAAATGCTCGGACTGAAGCATCATGCCTCGCAAGGCATGCTACGGCAGGTTCATGGACGCCCGGATTACTGAGCGCGTCATGTCCGTTCGTCCCCTGGTTGCAAGAATCGCGGAATTGCTGGCGCGGCGGGTTATCCACCGTGCATAACTAAATAAGGAAATTTGCCATGATCTCTACCCTTGAACTCTGCCATATCGTCGAATCGGGCTTCCTGCCTGCCAAATGCAAGTGCACCATCGATGCCAAAGACCAGATTATGGTGCAGATATTTGACCGCGAGCGGGGCCACGCCGATCTGCTTGCTTCGGGCATTCCGGTCAGCTCTCTCAATTCGAGCCGCGCCATTGCCAACCTCATCGCCACGCTGAAAGAAGGACTGAAGTCCCATTCCACTGCCCGACGGTCCATGCAGCTTCAGGAACGCGCGTAACTTTTTACACCCATCTGAATCCTCCGGTCCGAGCTCCGTTTGCCCTGCGGCAACGCACAGACAGACAGCGATCGGAGGAGCAGGGCACTTAGGCCTTACCCCTCCAGTCCACGTTATCGTGGAGTTGACAAAACCCCCGCCGGTTCTCATAGTTTCGCTCACGCAAACGTTTGCGATTCCGTCTGTCCCACGCTGACGCGTAAACGCTGCCGATAACAACAATCATAATGTCGGAGTGATTCCATGAAGCTGCCATTCGCTGCACGTCTTCTTGCTGTTGCCATGCTCACCGCGTCCGCGGTAACCCTGCCTCTTTCATCCGCCTTCGCCGACGACGCGAAAAAGCCCACCGTCGCGCTGGTGATGAAGTCCCTTGCCAATGAGTTCTTCCTGACCATGGAAGACGGGGCCAAGGATTATCAAAAACAGCACTCGGCTGATTTTGACCTGATCTCCAACGGCATCAAGAACGAGTCCGATACGGCCGCGCAAATCGATATCGTCAACCAGATGATCGTCAAGAAGGTCGACGCGTTGGTGATCGCCCCGGCAGATTCCAAAGCCCTGGCCTCGGTGTTGAAGAAAGCCATGGACGCGGGCATCAAGGTCGTGAACATCGACAACCAGCTGGACGTCGACGTGCTGAAAACCAAAGGCATGGAAGTCCCGTTCGTAGGGCCCAACAACCGCAAGGGCGCCAAGCTCGTGGGTGACTATCTGGCCAAGCAGCTGACCGCAGGTGATCAGGTCGGCATCATCGAAGGCGTGCCTACCACCACCAACGCGCAACAACGCACCGCAGGTTTCAAGGACGCGATGGACGCTGCGCAGATGAAGATCGTCTCCACGCAGTCGGGTAACTGGGAAATCGACAAAGGCAACGCGGTCGCGTCAGCCATGCTCAATGAATACCCGAACTTGAAGGCATTGCTGGCCGGCAACGACAGCATGGCTCTGGGTGCGGTGTCGGCTGTGCGTGCGGCAGGCAAGGCAGGCAAGGTTCAGGTCGTCGGTTACGACAACATCAAGGCCATCCAGCCGATGCTCAAAGACGGTCGTGTGCTGGCAACGGCTGACCAGTTCGCTGCGCGTCAGGCGGTGTTCGGTATCGATACCGCGCTGAAGATGGTCAAGGGCGAGAAACTGGAAATGACCAACGGCGTGATCGAAACCCCGGTCGAGCTGGTCACCAAGCCGCAATAAGCACCTGCGGCGTCCAGTCGACAGTTTCCAACCCGTAGCTTCCAAATAAGTGCCGCCTGCCCGCAAGGGCAGGTGCGTGGAGATCGTTATGTCAGCGTCTGCTCAGGCCGCTGTTCTATCTGTCAGCGGTATTGGCAAAACCTACGCTCAACCCGTACTCGGCGACATTGACCTGACGCTGATGCGTGGGGAAGTGCTTGCCTTGACCGGCGAAAACGGCGCGGGCAAAAGCACGCTGTCGAAAATCATCGGCGGCCTTGTTACCCCCACCACTGGCCAGATGCAATTTCAGGGGCAACCCTACCAGCCTGCCAGTCGTACCCAGGCCGAAAAGCTTGGCGTGCGCATGGTCATGCAAGAACTCAACCTGCTGCCGACGTTGTCGGTGGCTGAAAACCTGTTTCTCGATAACCTGCCCAGCCGCGCCGGGTTCATCAACCGCAGCAAGCTGCGGGAAGATGCGGTCAAGGCCATGGCGCAGGTCGGTCTGGAGGCCATCGACCCCGACACGCTGGTCAGCGAACTGGGCATCGGTCATCAGCAAATGGTCGAGATTGCGCGCAACCTGATCGGCGATTGTCATGTGCTGATTCTCGACGAGCCGACGGCAATGCTCACCGCTCGCGAGGTCGAAATGCTCTTCGAGCAGATCACCCGTTTGCAGGACCGTGGTGTTTCCATCATTTACATCTCTCACCGTCTGGAAGAGCTGGCGCGTGTTGCCCAGCGCATCGCCGTGTTGCGCGATGGCAAGCTGGTGTGTGTCGACGCCATGGCCAACTACAACAGCGAACAGTTGGTGACGCTGATGGTAGGGCGCGAACTGGGCGAGCAGATTGATCTTGGCGTGCGCAAAATCGGCGCTGTGGCCTTATCGGTCAAAGGCCTGACCCGCTCGGACAAGGTGCGGGACGTCTCTTTTGACGTCCGCGCCGGCGAGATCTTCGGAATCTCTGGCTTGATCGGCGCAGGGCGTACCGAACTGCTGCGCCTTATCTACGGAGCCGATGTAGCTGACGGCGGGTCCATACAGGTCGGCAGCCCGTTGCGAAGTGTGCAGATCAAGTCGCCGGTGGACGGCGTGGGTCACGGCATTGCCTTGATTACCGAAGACCGCAAGGGCGAAGGCCTGCTGCTGTCGCAGTCGATCAGCGCCAACATCGCGCTGGGCAACATGGACGCAATCTCCAGTGCCGGGCTGGTCAAGGGCGATGCGGAAATGGCCCTCGCCAGACGCCAGGTGGACGCCATGCGCATCCGCAGTTCCAGCCCGACCCAACTGGTCTCGGAGCTGTCGGGCGGCAACCAGCAAAAGGTGGTGATCGGCCGCTGGCTGGAGCGCGATTGCCAAGTGATGCTATTCGACGAACCCACCCGCGGCATTGACGTGGGCGCCAAGTTCGACATCTACACGCTACTCGGCGACCTGACTCGCCAAGGCAGGGCGCTGGTGGTGGTTTCCAGCGATCTGCGTGAGCTGATGCTGATCTGCGACCGCATTGGCGTGCTGTCTGCCGGGCGACTGATCGACACCTTCGAGCGCGACACCTGGACCCAGGACGAACTGCTTGCCGCTGCCTTTGCCGGCTACCAAAAACGTGATGCGCTGCTCTCAGAAGCCGCGCCCAGGATTGACTGATGAAAACCTCGACTTCAACTGCCGCGCTGCCCTCTGCAGGCAAGCGCAGCGGCAACTACTTCGGCCTGGGCACTTACCTGGGGCTGGCCGGCGCCTTGCTGGCGATGATCGTATTGTTCTCGCTGCTCAGCGATCATTTCCTTTCCTACGAAACCTTCAGCACCCTGGCCAACCAGATTCCCGACCTGATGGTGCTGGCGGTCGGCATGACGTTCATCCTGATCATTGGTGGCATCGACCTGTCAGTGGGTTCGGTGCTGGCACTGGCGGCGTCAGCGGTCAGTGTCGCCATGCTTGGATGGGGCTGGGGTGTGTTTCCGTCGGCATTGCTGGGCATCGCCTGCGCAACGGCGGCCGGTACGCTGACGGGCTCGATCACAGTGGCCTGGCGCATTCCCTCGTTCATTGTCTCGCTCGGCGTGCTGGAAATGGCCCGCGGCGTGGCGTACCAGCTGACCGATTCGCGCACGGCCTACATCGGTGATTCGTTCGCCTGGCTGTCAAACCCGTTCGCGTTTGGCATCTCGCCGTCATTTGTCATCGCCCTGATCATCATCTTTGCCGCCCAGGCCGTGCTGACCCGCACCGTGTTTGGACGCTACCTGATCGGCATCGGCACCAACGAGGAAGCCGTGCGTCTGGCGGGCATCAATCCCAAGCCCTACAAGATCCTGGTGTTCTCGCTGATGGGCCTGCTGGCGGGCGTCGCTGCGCTGTTCCAGATTTCGCGTCTGGAAGCTGCCGATCCCAATGCCGGCTCTGGCCTGGAACTGCAGGTGATCGCAGCGGTGGTGATTGGCGGTACCAGTCTGATGGGCGGACGCGGCTCGGTGATCAGCACCTTTTTCGGCGTGTTGATCATCTCCGTGCTGGCCGCAGGCCTTGCGCAAATCGGCGCCACCGAGCCGACCAAGCGCATCATCACCGGGGCAGTGATCGTCGTGGCCGTGGTGCTGGACACCTACCGCAGCAATCGCGCACGGCGGCGCGGCTGACATGGCAACCATCAAGGATGTAGCGGCGATTGCCGGGATTTCCTACACCACGGTGTCCCATGTGCTCAACCGCACGCGCCCCGTCAGCGAAGAAGTGCGCAAGAAGGTCGAGGCGGCCATCGTCCAGCTTGATTACGTGCCCAGTGCCGTCGCGCGTTCGCTCAAGGCCAAGGCCACAGCGACGATCGGCCTGTTGATCCCCAACGGTATCAACCCGTACTTCGCCGAGCTGGCGCGGGGCATCGAGGACTACTGCGAGCGCAACGGTTTCTGCGTGATCCTTTGCAACTCTGACGACAACCCCGACAAGCAGCGCAGCTACCTGCGGGTGCTTCTGGAGAAGCGCGTTGATGGCCTGATCGTCTCGTCCGTGGGCGGCGGCGACAGCCTCGTCGAAGGCCTCGCTGCCGTGCGCACGCCGCTGGTTATCGTCGACAGGGACCTGGACGGTGTAACAGCGGATCTGGTGCGTATCGACCACGAGCTCGGCGCTTACCTGGCCACGTCACACCTGCTGTCGCTGGGGCATCGGCACATTGCCTGCATTTGTGGCCCGGCGCAGACCAGTGTCGCCCAGATGCGTCTGGACGGTTACCATCGGGCGATGCGAGAAGGCGGCATCGAAGTGCCGGCCGACTGGGTCGTTGAAAGCGATTTCACCGGGCCGAGCGGCTATCTCGCTGCCGTTAAGCTGTTGCAAAGCGATCCGCCCACGGCCATTTTCGCGGCCAACGACATGGTCGGCATCGGCGTGCTGCGCGCCGCCGCCGAGCGCAACGTGCGGGTGCCGGCCGATCTTTCGGTCATTGGCTTCGACGACATTCAGATGAGCCAATATGTGTATCCAGCCCTGACCACCGTAGGCCAGTCGATCCTGCAACTGGGGGAGCGCGCCGCCGAGGTGCTGCTGCGCCGCATATCGACGCGCGGCGACACCGCGGTTGAGCACTTGATCGTGGCTCCGAGTATTGTGTTGCGCGAATCCACCGCACCTCCACCCCCTGCATCGCCCTGATTTCGTTGAGCCGAGCGCTTCGTTCGGTGTGAAAAGTGATCTGAAGAGTAAAAGACGTCATGCAAGCAAAAGTAGTGATAGTGGGCAGCCTGAACATGGACCTGGTGACGCGCGCGCCGCGATTGCCGCGTGCAGGCGAAACCCTGGCGGGACAATCGTTCGTCACCGTGCCGGGTGGCAAGGGCGCCAACCAGGCGGTTGCTGCCGCGCGGCTGGGTGCCAGTGTTGCAATGATCGGCTGCGTGGGCGATGACGCCTATGGCGAACAACTGCGCGCCGCGCTGCTTGCCGAGGGCGTCGATTGCCAGGCGGTCACCCCGGTCAGCGGTGAGTCCACCGGCGTAGCGTTGATTGTGGTCGATGACAGCAGCCAGAACGCCATCGTCATCGTGGCTGGCGGCAACGGCCATGTCACCGCGTCTGTGGTGGACAGCTTCGACGCGTTGCTGTGCCAGGCCGAGGTCATCATCTGCCAGCTCGAGGTGCCACTCGACACGGTTGGGCACGTGCTCAAGCGTGGACACGAGTTGGGCAAGACCGTGATTCTCAACCCGGCGCCTGCCAGCGGGCCGCTTCCTGCCCAATGGTTTGCCTGGATCGATTATCTGATCCCCAACGAAAGCGAGGCAACCGCGCTGACCGGCCTTCCAGTGGACAGCACCGCCAGCGCAGACGCTGCGGCCACGGCGCTGCTGGACGCGGGGGTGAGCAAAGTGATCGTGACGCTGGGCGAGCAGGGCGCCTTGTATGCGAGCAAGTCACGCTCCGAGCATTTTCCGGCGCCCAAGGTCCAACCCATCGACACCACAGCTGCAGGCGATACCTTTGTCGGCGGCTTTGCGGCAGCGCTGGCCGATGGCAAGTCCGAATCCGATGCCATTCGCTTCGGTCAGGTCGCGGCCGCGCTGTCCGTCACCCGTTCCGGGGCACAGCCCTCCATTCCAACGTTCGCAGAGGTTCAGGCCTATGCGGCTCAGGGGCAACTGTCATGAAGAAAACACCGCTGCTCAACATCGCGCTGTCCCGGGCCATCGCTTCGCTCGGTCACGGCGACATCGTGATGATCGTCGATGCAGGCATGCCGGTGCCGGCGGGGGTTGAGCTGATTGATCTGGCGCTGACCCACGGCGTACCCGATTTCGTCAGCGTGCTGAATGTGGTGCTGACCGAAATGCAAGTCGAAAGCCATGTGCTTGCCGAAGAAATGCTGTCCAGACAACCGCCGGCACTTGCCACGGTTGCGGCATTGCACGCTTCCGGCAGCTTGGGCGAGCAGCGTCTGGTCACCCATGAGGCGCTAAAGCAGCTCAGCCGAGGCGCTCGCGCTATCATCCGCACCGGCGAATGCCAGCCCTACACCAACATTGCGCTGGTGGCCGGGGTGGTGTTCTAAATCGCTGCTTTGCAGGTTCAGCAAAACGGAACAGGGAGTTTCTCATGTACGCAGGTCGTCAATTGTTTACCGGACTGATCAGGAGTGCCGCACTGTTGGCCATTTTATCCGCCGTCTCGGTGCAGGCCGCCGAACGGCGTGACGTGATCATCGACACCGACCCGGGCGCCGACGACGTCGTTGCGCTGTTGTTGGCTTTGGCGTCTCCGAAAGAACTCAACGTCATGGCCATCACCACCGTAGCGGGCAATGTGCGTATCGACAAAACTTCACGCAATGCCCGACTTGCCCGCGAGTGGGCCGGTCGCGAAGACGTGCCCGTTTATGCCGGTGCGGGCAAACCGCTGGTGCGTACGCCGATCTACGCCGAGAACATCCACGGCAAGGAAGGCCTGCCCGGCGTGCAAGTGCATGAGCCGAAGCAGCCTTTGGCACGAGGCAATGCGGTGCAGTATTTGATCGACACACTGCACAAGGCTGCGCCGCACAGTGTCACCATCGCCATGCTCGGTCCTCAGACCAATCTGGCGCTCGCGCTGATCCAGGCGCCTGATATCACAGAAGGCATCAAGGAAGTCGTGGTCATGGGTGGCGCCCACTTCAATGGCGGCAATATCACCCCTGTGGCCGAGTTTAATCTGTACGCCGACCCTGACGCCGCGAAAGTGGTTCTCGCCAGCGGCGTGAAACTGACCTACGTGCCACTGGACGTTACCCACAAGATGC
The DNA here is from genome assembly GCF_030208975.1 of Pseudomonas sp. ME-P-057. Lineage (NCBI taxonomy): Bacteria > Pseudomonadati > Pseudomonadota > Gammaproteobacteria > Pseudomonadales > Pseudomonadaceae > Pseudomonas > Pseudomonas sp. ME-P-057. Next base: position 82,415 of record NZ_JARVSX010000015.1, on the reverse strand, counting down.
TCACCAGCGAGGAGCGTCTCAAGCAAATTGACGGCTTGAATAACCAGGCTGGCAAGTTGGTGAGCGACATCCTGAATGAGTACGTCAAGGCAGACATGGTCCACTACGGGTTGCCCGGCGGGCCGGTACACGATGCAAGCGTGATTGCCTGGCTGCTCAAGCCTGAGTTGTTCTCTGGCAGGCAGGTGAACCTGGTGGTCGACAACCGCGAAGGGCCGACCCACGGCCAGACCATCGTTGACTGGTACGACACCCTCGCTCAGAGCAAGAATGTATTCTGGGTCGAAAACGGCGACGCTCAAGGGTTCTTCGATCTGCTGACCCAGCGCCTCGCCACGCTTAAATAACCCACAAGGCCGCGCCCCCTGGCTTGCATTCCCGTGGCGCGGCGCGATCAAGGCGCAAATCATGCCCATCAATCTCAACCACCCCGACTCACTGACCCACGACGCCGTCCGGCAAATGATCGCAGCCGCACAGGACCAGGTGCATAACCAGTTGCGCGTAGCTCGCGACGGCCGCGTATGGATTTCCAGCGGCGCGGTGGGGGGTGTGGACATTGACGGCCTGTTGTTTCGCCTGGAAACCTGGGCGGCCGGCTCGGGTTGTGTAGGGCCGGTGGCTGCCAGCGATGCGGTCTGGGTGGCCCAGATATTCAACGCCATTCGCGATAACTGGGCCGATCCACGCACGGATTACGTCGATATCTATTGAGACCGCTTCCCGCGATGGTGCTCGGTAGAAGTCTTTCCTAACGTTTTGTGACGATTTGTCCAGGCATGGCAGGCGATGCATGGGTCAGACTCCTGCTCGTTCTGAAGGGGCGAGCGGCCTTCGGGTATCGACCCCTCGGGAAACCAAGCCGCCAAACCGCTGTCGCAGAGGTTCTGCTTTAGTTAAACGTTAGGAGATTGTATGCCCTGGAAATACGCATCATCGGGTCTGGTGCTCGCCGCAGTGGTGCTGGCCGGTTGCAGCAGCACATCCGAGTCCTCAAGCAAGCCCGACGAGGGCGTTGCCATCTCCGCCAGTGGCTATTCCCGCTGTGATGCAGCTGCCGTGCAGGACACGGTCGGGAAGCCGGCGTCTGCGGCTTTGCTGGATCAGGCAAAGGCAAAATCGGGCGCGCAAACGGCCAGGGTGCTCGGGCCACACGATGTGGTGACGTTGGAATACCGTTCGGACCGCCTGAATCTGAACACTGATGACTCCGGAACGGTAAACCGCGTCAATTGCGGTTGATGCCCCATCCCAACCTGCTTGCCAGCCCTGTTGCAGGCAAAAAAAAACCCCGTCAGTGACGGGGTTCTTTCAGAACGCGTGGATTACTCCGCGCGAACCTGAGCAGCTTGCATGCCCTTTTGGCCTTTCTCAGCCACGAAGGAAACAGTCTGGCCTTCTTTCAAGCTTTTGAAACCGTCGGATTCAATGGCTTTGAAATGTACAAAAAGGTCGTCGCCGCCACCCTGTGGGGTGATGAAGCCGAAGCCTTTTTCATCGTTGAACCATTTTACGGTGCCGGTTTGGCGATTAGACATGGTGTATCTCCAGAAACATAATTTTCAGTAGTGCTGTGTTGCTCAGGCCAACTGGGCACACGAGCGCTATCATAGTCGAATTGTGTGAATGCTGGACTTTTTCGATTAGAACTTTGCGTCCGTATCGTCGATATAACGCCCTGAACAGGCCCCGGTGGCCATATTTTGTCTGCTAGCGGGTGCGGCAACTTACACTCTCGGTGCGCCTGAAGGCCGCTGGAATCGCGGCCTTCGAGGCGTTGGGCTGCACCCGATTCCCAAGGTCTCAGCCCGGTGCATCAAGGAAATGTAAATTTTTTATTTTTTGCCGCTAAGGCAGTTTTTGCTCACTGCAGCCTGCAGGCGAGATGTCATATCGGCACTGGGAGGCGTCGTTTTGTCATTCAGCGACGCGATCTCCTTGTCCGAAAAATTCTTGTTGATCTGTTGAGCTCCGCACTCGCAATGCGCTTTGACGGCAGCTGCGTCCATCGACGGATTGCTTTGTGTGGCCGCAGTGGTGCATTCGTTCATGTAGCTGGTCTTGGTTTTCGCATCCATCGCGGCATGAGCGCTGAGAGGCAGTGTCAGGGCCAGCGGGGAGAGAAGGGCGGCAACGCGTAGAAGCTTCATGGTGGTTTCCTTTTTGTCGGTGGCCTTGCTGTCAGGCCTTGAACGTGTGTTACCGATAATCTGAGGTCCATCAAGCAAAGCAGTTCCGTAGGTCTGCCATGGCTTGAGTCCGTCAGTCGCGGAAAAAGGCTCTGCAACCGATTAGCTGACCCTGCCGATACGCTGTGATAGCATGCGCGCCTGCAGATTAGCTCGCATCTGGCGGGGCACGCGTCCCTGCTGCAAGTTCTGTCGATTTCGTAAGTTCCAGTCACTCTGGTTCGGTCATCAGGTTGGCCTTAGGGCTCCTGCCACTGTGAGGCAGGCACACCACCGAATCGCGTACTGGCTCTATCCCACCCACGTGACCTTTGGTAGGGGTCACCACTAGGAGAGGAGGCGCCATGCCCACTATTACTCTTCCCGACGGCAGTCAACGTTCTTTCGATCACCCGGTATCCGTTGCCGAGGTCGCAGCATCCATTGGTGCAGGCCTGGCCAAAGCCACCGTGGCCGGCAAGGTCAATGGTCAACTGGTCGACGCCAGTGATCTGATCACCACCGATGCGAGCCTGCAAATCATCACCCCAAAGGATCAGGAAGGCCTGGAGATCATTCGTCACTCCTGCGCGCACCTGGTCGGCCATGCCGTCAAGCAGCTGTACCCAACGGCAAAAATGGTGATTGGCCCGGTCATCGATGACGGCTTCTATTACGACATCGCCTATGAGCGTCCTTTTACCCCGGACGACCTGGCGGCGATCGAGCAGCGCATGCAGCAGCTGATCGAGAAAGACTACGACGTCATCAAGAAGGTCACCCCGCGCGCGGAAGTGATCGAAGTGTTTGCGGCACGGGGCGAGGACTACAAGCTTCGTCTGGTCGAAGACATGCCGAACGAACACGCCATGGGTCTTTATTACCATGAAGAATACGTCGACATGTGCCGCGGTCCACACGTGCCGAACACGCGTTTTCTCAAGTCCTTTAAGCTGACCAAATTGTCCGGCGCCTACTGGCGTGGCGATGCCAAAAACGAACAATTGCAGCGTGTCTACGGCACGGCCTGGGCCGACAAGAAGCAATTGGCGGCCTACATCCAGCGCATTGAGGAAGCCGAGAAGCGCGATCATCGCAAGATCGGCAAGCGTCTTGGCTTGTTCCATACCCAGGAAGAAGCACCGGGCATGGTGTTCTGGCACCCGAACGGCTGGACGCTGTACCAGGTGCTCGAGCAGTACATGCGCACAACCCAGCGCGAAAACGGCTACCTGGAGATCAAGACGCCTCAGGTTGTTGACCGCTCGCTGTGGGAGAAGTCCGGTCACTGGGCCAACTACGCCGAGAACATGTTCACGACGCAGTCGGAAAACCGCGACTACGCCATCAAGCCAATGAACTGCCCTTGCCACGTGCAGGTGTTCAATCAAGGCCTGAAGAGCTACCGCGAACTGCCGATGCGTCTGGCCGAGTTCGGTGCCTGTCACCGCAACGAGCCGTCGGGTGCGCTGCACGGCATCATGCGCGTGCGGGCCTTTACTCAGGACGATGCGCACATCTTCTGCACTGAAGAGCAGATGCAGGCTGAATCCGCAGCGTTCATCAAGCTGACCATGGCGGTGTACGCCGATTTCGGTTTCAAAGACATCGAAATGAAGCTGTCGACCCGTCCCGAGAAGCGTGTCGGCTCCGATGAGCTATGGGATCGCGCCGAGTCTGCACTGGCTGCAGCCCTTGACAGTGCTGGGCTGCCGTACGATCTGCAACCCGGTGAAGGCGCGTTCTACGGTCCGAAGATTGAATTTTCTCTCAAGGATTGCTTGGGTCGCGTCTGGCAATGCGGTACTCTGCAGCTCGATTTCAACCTGCCGATTCGTCTGGGCGCTGAATTTGTGTCCGAAGACAACGGTCGCAAGCACCCGGTCATGTTGCACCGCGCAATCCTTGGCTCCTTCGAGCGCTTCATCGGTATTCTGATCGAGCATTACGAAGGTGCTTTCCCTGCGTGGCTTGCTCCAACTCAAGCAGTGATCATGAACATCACTGATAAACAGGCTGATTTTGCCCTTGAGGTGGAAAAAACATTGGCGCAAAGCGGATTTCGTGCCAAGTCCGACTTGAGAAATGAAAAGATCGGCTTTAAAATCCGCGAGCATACGTTGCTCAAAATTCCGTATCTCCTCGTTATTGGAGACCGGGAGGTTGAAACACAAACTGTCGCTGTGCGTACACGTGAAGGCGCAGACCTTGGCTCAATGCCGGTCGCCCAGTTCTCGGAGTTCCTTGCACAAGCGGTTTCCCGGCGTGGTCGCCAAGATTCGGAGTAATTATTATTAAGCGTGAAATGAGACAAGATAAACGAGCTGCACCGAAGGCCCCGATCAACGAGAATATCTCGGCACGTGAGGTTCGTTTAATTGGGGCTGAGGGTGAGCAGCTTGGGATTGTGTCAATTGAAGACGCGCTTCTTAAGGCTGAAGAGGCCAAACTGGATCTGGTGGAAATCTCCGCCGATGCAGTACCCCCTGTTTGCAAACTGATGGACTACGGCAAATCGATCTTCGAGAAGAAGAAGCAGGTTGCTGCCGCCAAGAAGAATCAGAAGCAGATCCAGGTTAAAGAAATCAAGTTTCGTCCAGGGACGGAGGAAGGGGATTACCAGGTAAAACTACGCAACCTGGTACGTTTCCTGAGTGACGGGGACAGGGCCAAGATCTCGTTGAGATTTCGCGGTCGTGAGATGGCCCACCAGGAGCTGGGGATGGAGCTGTTGAAGCGGGTTGAAGCTGACCTGCTCGAATACGGCTCGGTCGAACAGCATCCTAAGATGGAAGGACGCCAGCTGATCATGGTCATCGCCCCGAAAAAGAAGAAATAACCACCAGGGCACGGCAGGCCTTGCGGTTATGTTTATCAACTGAATGCGGAGTATCCGAACATGCCAAAGATGAAGACTAAAAGTGGTGCAGCTAAGCGGTTTCTGAAAACCGCGAATGGCATCAAGCACAAGCACGCTTTCAAGAGCCACATCCTGACCAAAATGTCGACCAAGCGTAAGCGTCAACTGCGCGGTAGCAGCTTGCTGCATCCGTCTGACGTGGCAAAAGTCGAGCGCATGCTGCGCCTTCGTTAATTTTGATCAAGAATAGAGGAAGTTACTCATGGCTCGTGTAAAGCGTGGCGTCATTGCCCGTAAGCGTCACAAAAAAATTCTGAAACTTGCTAAAGGCTACTACGGCGCGCGTTCACGCGTATTCCGTGTCGCCAAGCAAGCGGTAATCAAGGCTGGCCAATACGCCTACCGTGACCGTCGTCAGAAAAAACGTCAGTTCCGCGCTCTGTGGATCGCTCGTATCAACGCTGGTGCGCGTATCAACGGTCTGTCCTACAGCCGTTTCATCGCTGGCCTGAAAAAAGCGTCGATCGAAATCGACCGTAAGGTTCTGGCTGATCTGGCAGTGAACGAAAAAGCGGCGTTTGCTGCGATTGTCGAGAAAGCTAAAGCCATTTTGGCCTAAGTCCCCGGCAATCACCGGACCCCGCTCGGGGTTCGGTGTTAAACGTCATAAATAGGGGAAGAGCCTTGTAAGCTCTTCCCCTATTTTGTATCTGGAGTCTGTACATGGAAAACCTGGACGCGCTGGTCTCTCAAGCACTTGAGGCTGTGCAAAGCGCCGAAGATATCAATGCCCTGGAGCAAATCCGGGTTCTTTACCTTGGCAAAAAGGGCGAATTGACTCAGGTGATGAAGACCCTGGGGAATCTGCCAGCTGAAGAGCGTCCGCAAGTCGGTGCGCTGATCAACGTTGCCAAGGAGCGTGTCACAGAGGTTCTCAATGCGCGCAAGGCAGCGTTCGAGCAATCCGACCTTGCGGCCAAGCTTGCGGCCGAGTCCATTGACGTGACTCTGCCTGGCCGTGGCCAGACCACCGGTGGTCTGCATCCGGTTACCCGGACTCTGGAACGAATCGAGCAGTTCTTCACCCACATTGGCTACGGCATCGCCGAAGGCCCTGAGGTCGAAGACGACTATCACAACTTCGAGGCGCTCAACATCCCCGGCCATCACCCGGCCCGGTCGATGCACGACACCTTCTATTTCAATGCGAACATGCTGCTGCGCACCCATACCTCCCCGGTTCAGGTCCGCACCATGGAATCGCAGAAGCCACCGATCCGCATCGTCTGCCCAGGCCGCGTGTATCGCAGTGACTCCGATATCACCCATTCCCCGATGTTCCACCAGGTCGAAGGCCTGCTGGTCGACCGCGATATCAATTTCGCCGACCTGAAGGGCACCATCGAGGAATTCCTGCGCGTGTTCTTTGAAAAAGAGCTGGCAGTGCGTTTCCGCCCTTCGTATTTCCCGTTCACCGAGCCTTCGGCCGAAGTCGATATGGAATGCGTGATGTGCAGCGGCAAGGGCTGCCGCGTCTGCAAGCAGACCGGCTGGCTGGAAGTCATGGGCTGCGGCATGGTCCACCCCAACGTCTTGCGCATGTCGGGCATCGACCCGGAAGAGTTTCAGGGCTTCGCCTTCGGTATGGGCGTAGAACGCTTGGCCATGCTGCGCTACGGCGTCAATGATTTGCGCCTGTTCTTCGACAACGACTTGCGGTTCCTCGCGCAATTTCGCTAGGTCGCCCGTAACGAATTCTTTAGGAGAGCAGGATGAAATTCAGTGAACAATGGCTGCGTGGCTGGGTTAGCCCGCAGGTATCCCGCGATGAGCTGGTTGCTCGTCTGTCGATGGCCGGGCTTGAAGTAGACAGCGTTACCCCGGCGGCCGGCGCATTTACTGGCGTGGTCGTTGGCGAGGTGCTGAGCACCGAGCAACACCCGGACGCGGACAAGCTGCGCGTATGCCAGGTCAGTAACGGCGCGGAGACCTTCCAGGTGGTGTGTGGCGCGCCAAACGTGCGCCCCGGCCTGAAGATCCCCTTCGCAATGATCGGCGCCGCATTGCCTGGCGACTTCAAAATCAAGAAGGCCAAGCTGCGGGGCGTCGAGTCCAACGGCATGCTGTGCTCGCAAGCCGAGCTGCAGGTGGGTGAGGGCAATGACGGCTTGATGGAGCTGCCGACCGATGCGCCAGTAGGCCAGGATTTCCGCGCTTACATGGAGCTGGACGATGCAAGCATTGAAGTCGACCTGACGCCCAACCGCGGCGATTGCCTGTCGGTTGCCGGTCTGGCGCGTGAAGTCGGCGCACTCTACGATGCCGCAGTCACTCGCCCGACAGTAGCCACTGTGACGGCAGTACACGATCAAGTCGTTCCGGTCGAAGTGGTAGCCTCTGTCGCTTGCCCTCGATATCTGGGCCGCGTCATCCGTAATGTCGACCTGTCACGGCCGACACCATTGTGGATGGTTGAACGGATACGTCGCTCCGACGTGCGCAGCATTGACGCAGTGGTCGACATCACCAACTACGTCATGCTCGAACTGGGCCAGCCGTTGCATGCATTCGACCTGGCCGAAATCAACGGCGGCATCCGCGTGCGTATGGCGGAAGAGGGCGAGAAGCTGGTGTTGCTGGACGGTCAGGAAGTCAGCCTTCGCGCGGACACCCTGGTCATTGCCGACCACCAGCGTGCGCTGGCCATCGCGGGTGTCATGGGCGGCGAGCACAGCGGCGTTTCGGCAACTACTCGCGATATTTTCCTTGAAAGCGCTTTTTTCGATCAGATTGCAGTCGCTGGCAAAGCCCGTTCCTATGGGCTGCACACTGACGCTTCCCATCGCTACGAGCGAGGCGTTGACTGGCAACTGGCCCGTGAAGCCATGGAGCGGGCGACCGGCCTGCTGCTTGACATCACCGGTGGAGAAGCCGGCCCGGTGGTCGAGACGGTCAGCGAGCAGCATCTGCCGTCGATTGAGCCGATCATCCTGCGTGCCGAGCGCATCGAGCAGATGCTGGGCATGAAAATGGAGGCAGCGGAAGTCGAGCGTCTATTGACTGCGCTGGGTCTCACCGTGAGCTCGCATGCCAGCGAGCAGTGGCGCGTGGACGTGCCAAGCCATCGCTTCGACATCGCCCTTGAGGTCGATCTGATCGAAGAGCTGGCTCGCTTGTATGGTTACAACCGCTTGCCGGTTCGTTATCCGCAGGCGCGTCTGGCACCGCAGCCGCGCGCCGAGGCGCAGAGCGATTTGCCAGCGCTGCGTCGTCTGTTGGTCGCTCGCGGGTATCAGGAAGCGATTACCTACAGCTTCATTGATCAGAAGTGGTTCGAACTGTTCAGCCCCGGTGTAGAGCCGCTGCTGCTGGCGAACCCGATTTCGGCTGATATGTCGGCCATGCGTTCGTCCTTGTGGCCGGGCCTTGTGAAATCGCTGCAGCACAACCTCAATCGTCAGCAGGATCGCGTACGCCTTTTCGAGAGCGGGCTGCGGTTTGTCGGTCAGTTGGACGGCTTGAAGCAAGAGCCCATGCTGGCCGGTGTCATCTGCGGCAGCCGTCTGCCAGAGGGCTGGGCGCAGGGTCGCGATGCGATCGATTTTTTCGACGTCAAGGCTGACGTGGAGGCTGTACTTGGTTTCGCGGGCGCGCAGGACGAATTCCGATTCGTATCCGGGCACCATCCCGCGCTGCATCCTGGCCAGACCGCTCGCATTGAGCGTAACGGGCGCGAGGTTGGCTACCTGGGCGCACTCCACCCGGAGCTGTCGAAAACCCTGGGGCTGGATCGTCCGGTATTTGTTTTCGAGCTGGTGCTGGCTGAAGTTGCCGTTGGCCGTCTGCCGAAATTCCATGAGCTGTCGCGCTTCCCTGAAGTACGCCGCGACCTGGCGTTGGTGGCTGATCGTGAGGTCTCTGCAACTGCGGTAATGGACGTTATCCGTGAGAATGCAGGGGAATGGCTGACAGACCTCAGGCTATTTGATGTTTATCAGGGTAAAGGCATTGATCCGCTTAGAAAAAGCCTTGCGGTCGGCTTGACCTGGCAACATCCATCGCGCACTCTTACTGACGATGAGGTAAACGCTTCGACGCAGCAAATTCTCACCTCACTTGAGGAAAGGTTAAACGCCACGTTAAGGAAGTAGCGTATGGGGGCTCTGACGAAAGCTGAGATGGCCGAACGTCTGTACGAAGAGCTAGGCCTGAATAAACGAGAAGCCAAGGAACTGGTCGAGCTGTTCTTTGAGGAAATCAGGCACGCTCTGGAAGATAACGAGCAGGTCAAATTGTCCGGTTTCGGCAATTTCGATCTGCGCGATAAACGCCAGCGACCGGGCCGGAATCCCAAGACAGGGGAAGAAATCCCGATTACCGCTCGCCGTGTGGTCACCTTTCGTCCAGGGCAGAAGTTGAAGGCCCGAGTTGAGGCTTATGCTGGAACCAAGTCATAACGACGAGCTGCCGCCCATCCCCGGCAAACGCTACTTCACCATTGGTGAAGTCAGCGAGCTCTGCGCGGTCAAACCGCACGTTCTGCGTTATTGGGAGCAGGAGTTTCCTCAACTCAACCCGGTCAAGCGCCGCGGGAACCGTCGGTATTATCAGCGACAGGACGTGCTGATGATCCGCCAGATCCGCGGTCTGCTGTACGATCAGGGCTTCACCATTGGCGGCGCCAGGTTGCGCATGTCCAGCGATGAAGTCAAAGATGATTCGCTGCAGTACAAGCAGCTGATCAAGCAGATGATCGTTGAGCTGGAAGATGTGTTGGTGGTGCTTCGCAAGTGATGTAATGCGATGGGCTGAAATACTTCCATCTTTCAAAAGCTTAGGGTATATTCCTCGACGCTTTCGCAAGAACCCGCAACACATACACGCCTAGTCGGGGCGTAGCGCAGTCCGGTAGCGCACTAGCATGGGGTGCTAGGGGTCGAGTGTTCGAATCACTCCGTCCCGACCATATTTTGTAAAGGGAATCAGCCACTTACCGGCTCGATTCCCTTTTTCATTTCTGGCTTGCGCAAAACTCGCGCAAAACTGGCGCAAAACTATCCCGCGATTTCGCTGATGTCGAGGTCCGGAACGGCCTCCGACCAGATCACCTCGGCGTGCTCCTTCTGGTAGTTTTTGGTCATCCCCTCGCTGGCGTGCCCGGCAATCTTCTGCCCATCTTTTCCGGCTTTCTTGTACAGGTGCAGCGACAGGGCCCTGACCTCGTGGAAGCCTGGCATCTCTTCTTCCTTCCATCCTTTGTAGCAATCCGCCGCCTCCCTGGCGTCCTTGAATGCGCGCGTCAAGTAGCGTTCCTCGACCTTGGTCCAGTGCTCTTTGGTCTCAGCCTGCTTTTGCCTCTTCCGATCAGGTCTGCGATGCACCAGGAATGGGGAAACCACGTTGTCACGGCAATGGCTGATCACGCGCTGCAACTCCGGCGTCACCCTGAACCTGATCCACGCCGCGTCACTGGCTTTCGAAGTCTTCTGCTGCACCACGTAGAGATAGCCGTCCTTCACGTCTTCGAATTTCATCGCGAGGATATCGGTGCGCCGCTGAGCCGTGATAAGCGCCAAGTCGATCGCGTTTTGCAGCCAGGCGGGTGCCTTCTCCCGAATAGCCTTGAGTCCCTCGATCGTATGGCGTTTGCGTGTTTTCTTTTCGATACGGTTGATGGTGCTCGCCGCAGGATTGTCGGGGCACATCCCCTTGGCCACTGCGTGGTTGAAAATGTCGATCAGCAGCGCCGGCACTGGTTGGCCGTGCGCGGCGTTAACAGGTCGAGCATTTTAGCGATCATGCGGATCGGGATCTGATCGACAGCCTTCCCGTCAAACTCACGTAGGGATCTGCGGAAGTGCACGGCGTACAGCCCGAGAGTGACCTTTGACAGCTCGCGCGGCGGCAGCACATTCTTCTCGTAATCATCCAGGAAGGCGGTGAACAGCTCGGCCGATTCACCCAGTACCACGCCGACCAGGTCGGCGCCCTGCATGAATGCCAAGTTCAATTACTTGGCCGCATCCACAGCCTTGACCCGGTCGGTGCCGAACTGAAACCACTTCCCGTCAGTCGGGCGCCGGTAGCGGTATGTGCCACGCCGCTCGTCCAGATAAAGGTTTTGCGGCAAGCCTTTGTTCGACTTGTTGCGCGGCCGTGGGACCATCATGCAGATCCTTTCAACACCATAGCGACGAGATCGTTACCGGCGGCTTTGTTGAATGCCGCCCAATCGATATACCAGAGTTTGCCGATCTGCTCGCCCGGGAGCTTGCCGTCTCGGATGTAGTTGCGGATTGCCTGGGGGCAGGGCGGTGTCCCGTTTTCGCCCCAGCGCTGCCGCTGAAATTCCGAGATCTGATGACTCAAACATCTACTAGTGCTGATCCCAGTATGACGAGCCCTTCGTCGCTTGGAATTGCTGGCGGTGTCTACGTCAAGATTCGTGCAAAAATCAAACGAATTGCTGGCTCGGGATGGGACGGCACTGCTTACTATGTAACTCTTTGTGGACATACCCCGTGGCCTTTGCAGCAGCACCAATTGTCGCTAATAGCGTTTGCACCGTGGGCGGCTACGGTTACACGATGTCGGCCGGCCTGGAAGACCCTCCCTCCGCTACCAGTGCATCAATCTCATTCCAAAACGGTTATTCGGCCTCGAAGTTCATTGTTCTATATCTGACCGCAGTAGGGAGGTGGTATTGATGTTCATCAAGCTTTCACCCCAGCGCCGGGATGACGTTCTTGAGGTGACCAAAGCTGGACCACTTCTGACTGTCAACGGCGAGCTCCTTGATGTGTCGCCAATGGGAGACGGCGACACACTGCCGGCTAAAGCCATTTCGTCGGAATGGTTCGTTGGCGAAGTACGTAAGCTGGGCGAGGATATTACTGTCAACCTGTTGCTGCCTTTGCCTGCAAATTACACGCAAGCCCAAGCCTTCCCCTCAGATCTGATCGATGTTCCTGACGGCACGGTGAGCTTTGCTCAACCCTTTACGGACCAGCAAGACGTCGTACTGGCGGATAGTTTGGAGAGTCTCGAATGATTAATATTGATTGGGCGCAGTTGATCACTAAGGCGATGAAAGAAGCCGCGCCGGCAGCGCAACAGATTGCGGCAGTGCGGGCAGACCTGGCCGCGCGCAATACCGTTGCCGCATCCCAAATTTCTCGAATCCAAGATCGCATTGAAACTTTGGGTGATGGCGTTGATGCAGGCGAGGCGAGCGTTGAGGATGAAGAAGAATTGGCTGCGCTGACCCTTACTATCAAACGATGGAAGGCGTACAAGTTTTCGCTCGGCAAGGTCCCAGCGCAGCAGGCTTGGCCTTCCGCGCTCACCTGGCCGGCTGCTCCCGCCGTCCCTGAAATATCATCTGAGCCCGTCGAGCTAGGTTCCTAATTAAGCGTGATGCTTAATCGCGACCCGATACGCAATCGGGCGGGTATTTGTGTTCGGAGAGAGAAACTCACGGCGATAACATTTGTTTGTTCCTTTCGCGCAGAACGTGTCGCAACTCAAGAGCTGGACGCTCGACAAGGTAATATGAAGCGACGCTGCAAAAGAACGAGGCGCAAAGCACAGCTATTACGTACTCAGTTGAAAAAACTCTGTAGCCGAGGGCCTCGGCAGCGTACATGACCACGAAGTGGTTCAGGAAAACCCCGTAGCTGATATTTCCAAAGAACTCATCAATCTTGCTGTAAGGAAATTTTGATAGCAGGAAGATCGTCGGTATTCCAAAAGCCAGCCCGGCGGTTACTTCTGTATTGAAAGGAGCCTGCAATATCACTCCTGACAGGATGGCTGCCAAGGTTACGAGGGCTGCCATGCAGGTCACTATTGTCAGTGCCTTCTCAGCCCTAGTCCCGTCGTAGAGATAACTGCCGCAAAGGAACATGAACAGCACGCCAGGTAACAGACGGTAACCGTAGACATCCGTATTTACGTAGCCAAGACACGCAATGTAGAAGAACGCGATCGACGCTACGTAGAAAGGCATTCTTGCGCGATAGATAATAAGGAATGGTATGGATAAATAGAAAAAAGCCTCGAGGCCTAGGGACCATGCCGGAGGCAGAATATCGGGTATGGTGATGCCAAACATCCACAAGTTAAGAGGTGCAATTGCAAGGCTGGGAATGATGTTTGCAGCAGTCAAAGCCAAGTTGTATTTCGTTGTGGAAAGATAAGTCGAGATAATCACGCATGAGATTGCGAAATAAAGAAGAAACTGCGGGTAGAGTCTTAGCGCTCGATCAAGATAGAAGGCCGGAATTCTGCGCGCAGAGAGATAATTTCTTTTGATCAGCGAAGTCATGACAAAGCCACTAATCACCAGAAAAGAGATAACGGCGAATACCCCGGGGTTGTACCCGAAAAACGTCACCCCCATATGCGAGATTGCGACGAGGACAGCCAGGAGTAACCGGTAAGCTCCCATTTACGAACCCTTCAAAATAGAAAATGCCGGCCATTATGCCGAGTTCTCGGGCTTGCGTCAGGATCCATGCAAATGACGAGCGTCTCCCTCATTCCGCCTTGGCAGTTTTTTTCTGAAGAAATATGATGGTCTCAGAACAAGATTGCGATGTGCTCGCGCGCACCCTTTGGGGCGAAGCGCGTGGGGAGGGGCTGGCCGACATGGTTGCCGTGGCCTGGACAATCCGCAACCGGGGTAGAAGACGCCAAGGACAAGTCGTGGTGGGGCGAAGGTTACGCCGGCGTTTGCCAGAAGCCCTACCAGTTCAGCTGCTGGAACAAGAACCACCCGAACTATCGGTTTCTGAGAGGCGCGCGACAGATCTCTTTCCGCGAGCTGGCGCAGTGCCGAATCGCTGCTGACCAGGTGATCGACGGCAAGGTGCCGGACCCCACGGGGGCGCTACCCACGGTTACGCCGGTGCGATAGCGGCGAAGACGGGCCTGTTCCCGAGTTACCTGGACAATCAAGGAAAGGTCGGCAACCACTCCGGCCAGTTCATGCCTAGGCTGCCGTGCTGTCTGACTTCCGCTACCGCCGATCTTTGGATGCTGCTATCGCGCACCAACGACAGCACCACGCCGGGCATGACACTGGCGGACAGCAAGGCCAACGTAATGAAGGCCATCACGGCGTTCCAAAGTACACCTGGCAAATACCTGATCGTGGGGACCGGTACGCCGCGCTTCGGTTCGAAGGCTCTGGCCGGGCAGGCCTTGGCGGATGCAATCGCTTACAAGGATTGGGTGCTGACCTACGTCGGACAGTTCGTTCCTGTCGTGAACATCTGGGACGGCTTCATTCAAGCAATGACGGTGGACGACCTGCACCCGAACATCATCGGCGCGGACTTCATCCAGTCCAAATGCGTGCCGGTGATTAATGCCAACTTTGAGTTCATCGGCGTGCCGCTGCCAACTGACGCTGCCGATCTGTACTCGGCTATTCGCCCGTTTGGCTGTTTGAATGCCAATCCCTTGATGGGCGGATCAACGGGCATCATTAACGCCTCTGCCAACCCCGTCTCAGGGTCGGTGCTGGCGGACAGCTACAAGGCGTCCGGCTCAGGCCTCACAGGCATCACATCGCGCTGGCATAAAGAGCAGGCCGCATTCGGAGAGGCGCAGTGCATCGAATTGGGCGGCACGATGGCGGCGGCCGGCGGCTATATCTATGTGCAGCCGGCGACAAACGTAGCGCTGTCGAACCTGCTGGCCGGGGATGCGATCGAGATGGTTTCGGCGCCGGAGACCGTCGGCAACAGTCGCGGCATCCTCGGCTGGGAGGCAGAGCTGATCATCACCGAACCGGTAGCGGGCACGCCCACCACTATCTATAACCGGTCGATGGACAATTATCAGGAGCCGTTCACATTTCCAGCGAACTGGAAGGGCGCTCTGGAAACTCAGCGGTGCACCTTTGACGCTACGGAAACAGTCGTCACCTCATGCATGGGCCTATACCTGGCCGCCGGCATCGCGCAGGACTCGCGCGTAAAGGTTGCTCAGTTCGGGATACGCAAGGTTTGACCTTGCGTCCTCGAGCGCCTTTAGTAGCAGCCAGGTTGGTTTGGAGGCGTTGCGTTACAGGGGATCGTGCCTTTTGTATTTTTCTGGGTGAAGTGGCCGCAGCCGGAAAGCAATGACATTGCAATCACCAGTAAAGCCAAACGTCTGAGATTCATCGAGGTTCCCTTTTTCTAAATTTGATCCGCATTGTAGCCGATGCCGAATTGGTCCGCAGCGGGGTGCGTTCATCTGTCGGCAGCCATGCCATACAGTATTGACCAGGGCACCAGCGCTCGCGTTAGCTGTAGGCATATACAGTATCAACTAGCGAAGCAGTCCCATGTATGTCCTCATCACTCCGCGCCGTCAGATGGGTGTCGCCCTACCGAAAGAGCAGCTCAGCAAGATCCCGCCGTTCAAGGGGGACGTGCAGATAGTTGAATCTCAGTGCTCGGAACTTGGCCGCATCACCCGGGAAGCTTTCATCCTGAACAGCGTCGGCCATGCGCCGGACGCTTTGCCAAGGCTTCTTGATGCCAGCGTTACGAGCATGGGTACCCATGGGCTGATCATCCCGGTATCGAGCAGCTAGATCAGGCGTTCTACTTCCAGGTGTGGTGGTGCCGTTTTGAATGACGACACGATCCCCGACCACCTCGACATCTCACTCGACCAGTTCCTGAATATCCGGGCGCCTGGCACTTACCGGTGAAAGTCGAGGGCGACAGTATGGAAGGGGCGGGTATCTTCTGCGGTGATCTGCTGATCGTCGACAAAAGTCTCTACCCGAAAGGAGGTCAGGTCATCGTTGGTGTCGTCAACCAGCAACCGCTGGTCAAGTACTTGGCATTCGTGGGGCGGCAGACGGTGCTGCGCTAGGCCAATCGCAAATATCCCGACCGCTTCATTATGGAAGGTGACGACTTCGATATCTGGGGCGTGGTCACCCATAGCATTCGGGATCACTGGAGGAATTGAGCATGGACGTCAGAGCCCGCGAACTGAAGATCTGGAACGACCTGCTCGAGCATGAGGCTCGGCGCGAGTGTGCAATCGATCATTGGGTAGGTGAGTTGTCCGGCCATGCCAAGGTACTCTGTCGGGTGGGCGTTATTAATGAAGAGGAACTGCGGGAAATGCTCGAATACGCCGATGCGGCCTACGCCCATGTGTTTGAAGACCTGGCGTATCGGGTCTGGTTGAAGGCTGGTTATAGTAGAGGGTGATCGTCGGCAGGACGCTGGAGGCGGGGAAAACACGTGCATGAACAAAACGTGAGTCGCAGCGCATGTCAGCGTTTACAATGCGCCGCTTCTTGAGACAGCGTGACCGTTTGCTGGCGACGTAAGCTGTTGATAGTTAAGTGCTTTCAGTGGCTAAGGATGATTTAGGTTCCCGCACCTCATGGAATCGGTTTTCTTCGAGTGCCGTCACATCGCGGATAGGCCGCACAGCCGAAGAACGCCCGACCGCTGTACCGCCCTTTTTTTGCAGTCCGTGTCTTCATTTCACCTCCGCATTTAGGACACCGCCCCAGCGCCTTCCAGTCTTCAGGAGGTGCAAGGTCCTGAGGCTGAGGAAGGTCACTAGACGCCCTAGTGAGTACTGGAGCGCCAGCTGCAGGATTGACGGCGGTCGTCGGGCGGTGTCGAGATAACTTGGAGGAAAGCCAAAAGAAACCAAACCCTGCGGCTATCAGTAATACGACCCACAAGCCTCCCGATCCTCCCCCGCGCCCACCGCGCCCACCTCTACTGCCCCCTCTGCCTCCATGCCCCCCGCCTCGAGCCAAGACATCTTTACTAACCATTCCCAGCGCCAGTATCAGCAGCGATCTGCGAGTGATAGTTTCACGGTCCATTGGTAGCTTCCTGCTTTTATTTGAACGAGCGGTCGGGTGGTCAGTTTGCAAGTTAGACAGCATCTTGCCAGCGCAAAACCTCCGCTGGAGGCCGCGTGTTTCCATTTGCAAAATCACAAGAAAGTCCGTATTTTGCAAGCCATGAGAAGGGCGTTTTTCTAGTTAAATCAACGGTTTATTTGTCTATAGTCCCCAGCATGGGGTGCTAGGGGTCGAGTGTGCGAATCACTCCGTCCCGACCATATATTTCAATGACTAAGCCACCTTCGGGTGGCTTTGTTGTTTTTGTGCTCTGACTTTCAGAACGTTCACACGCTTCCTCGTCAGGATTGCGAGCGCCGTGATTGGGCGAATGGCAAACTTATCGGCTCCTGGACTGCCCCAATCCGGCAACCAGCAGAGCGGAGAGCTGCACCCCGATATTGAGAATGCCGTACCTTCTGGCAACAGACTTCGATGGGGCTTGCCTATGATGTTCGTACTGCTGGGAATTGCGCTCTGGGCGCTGGCTTTTTTCTCGCTGTCTCTGGACCTGAATGCTTCAGCGGCAGCTCTGTTCTTGATCGGCCTGGCAATGATGTGGCCGAGGATTTTCCACGGCAGATCGGGTAATTCCCGCTTCATCGGCTGGTACGAATCTTTGAAGATAGCGTTCAGGCTTTGGTTCTGACGTCGGGAGTACGGTCTCTTTCACCCGTCATGACCGGGTGAGACGCGTGAACGGATTTGGTGCAAACAGCTTGCAGGTGTGGGCTGAAGGGGCAGGGTGCTAGTATGCGTTGACGCAGGAGGAACAGCCGCATGAGCGCATTCATATTTCTTCGCGATCCGATGTTCCTGATTGGCGTGCCGGTCCTGACCGTGGGGCTTTTCTACGACCTGGCCGTCTGCACCGCGCTGGGCATGTCGCTAGTGGCTTGCGCACTGATTCCCGCCTGACCTTATCCGGCGTGTCGAGTCGGGACAGGCGCTTCCTGGGGTCATTCCCCTTTTTTCTTCAACCGATCACGGATCTTGACCGTCCCCTGCTCACTGAGCTCGCCTATTCGGTGTGCGGGTTTCATGCGCGAGCGCTTCGCACCGCAAAACTTGTAAATGGATAAAACAAGGTTGGTCAGCAACTGGCGCTGAGCACCTACCGTTGGTCGGGACGTCATGGCGATGTGCAATGAAGCATAAACGCAGGGGTCCTACTTATCCCTTCGCTATGAGCAAACGTATGCGTGCCGCAGATTTAAACTCGGAAAACAGCGAGTACCTGCTGAATGAGCTCAACCAGGCCACAGCAGAGCTGATGGCGATCGACGCCACCTCCTTCGGGGGTGAGCAGTGGCAGATCGCGCATCGTCGCCAGCAGGCCGCGTTTGGATCCTGGCTTCGTTACATTCGCAAAGATCCGGTGTTTCAGACCCGATCCATAGCGTTGGCGGGCTGAGGCAAAGCTGAGTAGGACGCTCGGTACATGCTGACTCCGGTAGCCGGCGCTGCGCCTTCAAACGATCATCGAATCAACAACGCAGCGTTAGCGTGTGCCTTTGGCAATTCGTAACGCAGCGGATTTGATGTACGTCATTGACCTTGCCAGATTGCCTGCGTGGCTTTCCAGAATTTTCAGGTCCTCGTTTCCACACTCGGTACTTTGAGCTTTCAGGTACGTCGCGTGGCCGTCGAAAATCTGTGACAAGGATTCAAAGTAGGCTGCGGACTGCTCAAGATCCAGCCGCATATCTTTCAAGCTTAAAATAGACATCAAGACTCCAGAGACGCTAGTGAAGCAGGCGTCCTGGCCTGACGGGGTGAAGGTGTTAAGTCGCTATCCTGTTCAAGGTATATCGGCACATTACAGAAAACTTGAGACGAGAGTTTGCTTGGTGCTGCCAGCCTCTCCGTGGCCGCTCTGCTTCGCACGGCCCAGGCCCTGGGCAGGTGCGAAGCGTCGGATGTAAGTAACGTGCTGAAACCTGAGTTGCGCTGGCATGGCCACCGGATCAGGACGACGCCGCTTCAACTTGAGCGACATCTTCGTAGCAACCAGGCAACCCCACGCTTTGAGAACCCGCGGTCAATCAGGTAAACAAATCCACACCCAGCTGGAAGGCGACCCACAGCGCAAGCCCGGTCGCAAATACCAGCGCGATGTTCTCCAGGATGTTGTTGCGGTACTGCTTATCCAGCAACGACTTCTGATTGGACATGATCAACAACCCCAGGGAAATCACCGGCAGGCCGATGATATTCAGGGCGTTGACGCCGATGGTCAGCGTGACAAAGTCAGGCATGCCTGGCAGCGACCAGACCAGAGGGGTGACAAGGATGAACAACATGAACCACTTGTGCATCGGGTCGCGGTGGAATTCTTTACCGTAACGTTCGCGGCGGCCGGGGCTGACGTGCTGGAAGGCGTCGGTGATCAGCATCGGGAAGGCAGTGGTCTTGCCCGCGATACTGGCGAACAGGGTGGCGAACACGCCGACGAAAAACACGTACCAGCCGATCGAACCGAAGAACATTTCCAGGGCTTTGCCCAGGTCAGCCAGCGTGTTCACTTCAATGCCGTTGGGTCGCAGAATCTCGGCGCCGACGATCCAGATCGCTAGGTTGATGATGATGCCGACGAACACCGCGAACAGCAGGTCATTGCGCTGCACGCGCTTGTGCTCCGGTCCGACCCAGCCCTTCTGGCGCATGACGTAGGGATGTACGAAGTTGGCGACTGAGCCTGCAACCGCGCCGATGACCGAGACCGCTACCAGCAGAGCGCCGTGGACGCCTTCGTCGGGTGGAATGCTGAAACCAATGGTGCCCTTGATGATGCCTGTCACGTCCGGACCGGACATCACGGCGAGGGCCAGGAACGCCAGCGTCATCACAGCCAGCAGGGCCTTCATCACGCCTTCGATCAACGAATAGATATTACGGCCTACCAGCATCCATACCGCCAGCACGACGGCCACGGAGCACAGCAGCGGGTAATCAATCTTCAACAGCATGGCCAGCGCTTCGCCGGCGCCCTTGATCATGTAGGCATTCATCAGGTGCCCCATCAGCAAGGCGTACACCAACAGGAACCAGCCGAAAAACGGGTTCAACTGGGCGTAGCCCTGAAGGATGGTCATGCCCTGGTTATTACAGAGCTGGAAGCGGGCAATGATGTTGACGATCAGGTAGCGGAGCAGCAGCGAGACGGCCAGCACCCACATCATGGCGTAGCCGTAGTTCGCACCTGCGACGGAAGAGGTAATCAAGTCACCCGCGCCCAGCCAGGCAAGGACGGCGATGATTCCGGGACCGAGAAGCTTGAACAGCTTGACGATGCGGCTTTGCGATGGCGTTGCAGCCTGTGCTTCAGCGGAGGGAGTGCTCGGCATCAGGAATCTCCATTGTTATATTTTTAGGAAGGAGCACAGTCGATCACAATACATATGACGTCGTACGACTTAAGTTGTAACGAATTATTTGGCGTCAGCTGCGGGGGAGGGCCGCCCCTCCAGGGGCGGCATTTGAGCTGAAATGAGGCAAGAGGGCGAAGCGGAAGGATCATCCGTCCAGGGGTTCAATCAACGAGCGTCGTTCTCAGACGCCATCGACTGATCAGTGAATTTACCCACTGCAGAGACAATGCTGTTGGCGCCTTGGCGAATCTCGGTGATCACCCCATCCGCCTCGTTCGCCAACGAGAGCGCCGCTGCGGCTTGCTCTTTGCTTTGCGCAATGACGCTTACCGAACTGGACGCCAGGCCCTGATTTCTCATGACCACCTCGACAATCTCGACAGTGGCTTTTGACGTGCGAGACGCCAGTTGCCGAACTTCATCCGCCACCACAGCGAACCCTCGACCCTGTTCGCCCGCCCGCGCGGCTTCGATAGCCGCGTTGAGGGCAAGTAGATTGGTCTGGTCGGCGATGCTGCTGATGGTTTTGACGATGGTGCCGATGATCTGGCTCTGCGCGTCCAGCGCCTGGATGCCTTGCGCGGCATCTTCCATCAGCCCCGACAATCGATCCAATACCGCCACGGTGTTCTGGACGACCTCATGGCCCTGGGCTGCGCTGGCCTCGGTGCGGATGGACGTGCCATGGGCGATGTCTGCGGCCTCAACGACTGCCCGCTCGCGGTTCACCTGATCCGTGATCACCGTGGCGAACTTCACGATCTTGTACAACGTGCCGTTGGCATCCAGTATCGGGTTGTAGGAAGCTTCCAGCCAGACCTCGCGCCCCATGCTGTCCAGGCGCTTGAAACGGCCCGCCACGAACGAACCCTGCCTGAGGGTCTCCCAGAACTGCTCATACTTCGCCGAGCGCGTTTCATCTTCCGGGCAGAACATCTTGTGATGTTTGCCCTGGATCTGGGTCAGTTTGTACCCCATGCCGTTGAGGAAGTTGTCGTTTGCTGTCAGGACCAAACCGTCCAGTGAAAATTCGATGACGGCGGTAGAGCGCATCAAGGCGCCCACCAGCGCTTCCTTTTCGCGGGATGCTTCGATGGTGCGGGTCAGCACGCTGGAGTAAATCGCAATACGTTCCACGCGTCCGTGTTCACCCGCAAATGGCATGACCATGGCGCGCAACCACACGTGCACATCACTGCGGCTGCGTAGCCGCAGGGTGCCGCTGAAGTGCTTGCCACTGGCAATGGCTTCCAGAGCACGCCGCTGATGCACGTCACCCGCCAGCTCGACAGGGCTAAGCTCGCGCAGCAGACGTCCGCTCAGTTCGGCTTTGGAATAGCCCAGCTCCGTTTCAAACAGTGAATTCGCTTCCAGAATTCTGCCTTCCTGATCCAGCGTGACCGCAACTGTTTCACGATCAAGCGTTTCCTTTACGTGCTCTAACGCCGCAAGACGTTGTTCTAAAGACAGGATGTGCGACTTCAATTTGGAGTTGAACATGACGGGGCTCACTTGGGTTATCCAAACATATCGGCATGCCCCCGTATCGTCTTTAATGCGGCTGTGTCATCACGTACAAGAGGACCGATCAGGGGGCTTTGATACACCGCTTTATGCGCAGCGCTAGATGCGGAATTTACCGACCATGTCATTGAGCCTGACGGCCAGGTTGGACAGCTCATTGCTTGCGATGAGGGTCTGTCGCGCACCCTCGGTGCTTTGCATGGCCAGGTCCCGGATGCTGATGAGGTTTCTGTCTACATCACGGGCCACATGAGCCTGCTCCTCGGAAGCGGTCGCAATCTGCATGTTTCTTTCGTTGATCTGCAGAACGGCATGAGTAATCAGGCGAAGTGAATCGCCGGCTTCTTTTGCAGAGGTCAGTGTGCTGTGGACCTCTTGCCGGCTGCGGTCCATCGAACCCACGGCGGCCGTTGAGCCTGACTGAACCTTGGTGATCATTTGCTCTATTTCTTGAGTCGATTGCTGAGTCCGGTGCGCCAGCGCTCTGACTTCGTCCGCAACCACTGCAAAACCTCGACCCTGCTCGCCAGCCCGTGCGGCCTCGATCGCCGCATTCAGAGCGAGAAGGTTGGTCTGCTCGGCGATGGCTCGGATGACGCCCAGCACCTTGGTGATGTCCTCAGCCTGACTGGCGAGTGCTTTCACCTGAGTCGCCGAATCGTCCACCAGATCAGCAAGGTTGGTCATGGCCTTGACCGTGTTCATGACCTTGCCATTGCCGTCTTCAGCAGAAGTACTCGACGCCTTTGCTGCCTCGGACGTGGAGTTCGCGTTTCGCGCAACTTCCTCCACCGCTGCACTCATTTCATTGACCGCTGTGGCTGCCTGCTCGATTTCGCTGTTTTGCTTTTGCAGGGTACGGTCGGCGTTTTCGGTGATGGACGTCATCTCGACGGAGGCAGTGCTGAGCTGATCGGCGGCGCCTGATATTTCCATGATCGTGGAGCGCAGATTCCCGGCCATCACGTTGAGCGCAGTCATCAAGCCGGATATTTCGTCTCGCCCCGAGACCGCCAGCACCGCCGAGAGGTCTCCGGTGGCAATCCGTTGAGCGAACACCAGAGAGGTTTCCACCGGTTTAACGATGCTTCGGGTGAGCGCAAATGCCAGGCCGACTGTCAGGCCTGCAGCGATCAGTACAACGGTAATCAAAACAATGACGCTGTGGTTGTAAACATCGTCAGCACGCACGCCTGCGCTAACAGCGTTCTGCGCATTGAGGTCGCGCAGCTTGGTCAGCTCTGCCTGATAGTGGGTAGCGGTTTGTGCCTGGGTGGTATTGGCGTAGGTTAACGCGCCGTCATGATCAGACGTGTTAAGAGCAATGATGTCCCTGACACCCGAGATGTATTTGTCCATCAGGGCGTTGGCGGTTTCGAATTGCTGTTTGTCCTGCTCGTCGGTGACCAAATGTTCCCGGTAGTAGGAGGTCTTTTCTTGCAGGGTTTTTATCTCCCTTGTGATGCTGTCCGTCACTCGGTTTTCTGCCTCTGACCCCGTCACCGCCAGCAACCTCACACTTTCCAGGCGGGTATGCAGCAATGCAATCTGGATGTCATCGATCACTTGAATGCTGGGCACTACATCGGTTTCCAGCGTCTGCTCGGTGGCTCGCATGTCACCGATCTGGACGTAGGCGAACGCCCCCAGCCCCAGCAGGATGACGGTAATAAGGCCAAAGCACAGCAGAGCTCTGGCGGAAATCTTCAGATTCTGTAACGGCATAGAGTTCTCCAGAGCTCCGTTTATGGGTGCTGAGGGTCCGTTCCAGCCATCATCTTGTCTGCTGTAGTTTCGATTTCTTTAGAGCGCGTTGAACGGCAAAAAATCAAAAGGCCATCATCCCCGCACGCTGTCGCACTTCGGCATAGTCAATTAACTATTTGTTCATCTGGCGACCGCTTTCGGCTTGGCAAATCCTCATGAAAAAGCAGGCGAAAGCAGCCCGCCAAGCAAAGGCGTAGACAGCCATTCATCCCCCGCCGGGCACTTATTCCACTTTGTTCTGCTCTGTCCTTTAAGCGCAGATTTCCTGCGCCTTGTACTGGAGGTCAGAATGGGTATCGAAGACAACGGGCCAGAGAATGCTTATCAAGGCCCCGCAGAGCCGGGCAGTGAAGAAGAGATCTATCCTGATGTAAGCGAAGACACTGATTCCGGCGAAGACGCCGGCGCTTCGGAGGACGCGCAGACCGCGGCCCGAAACAAAGGTCTGGACGAGATGGAAATTCCGGACAACCCGCCTGTCGATGAGGCTGAGGAGCCATCTCCGGGCAACAGCTGATCATACGGTTCGCCGCGAACCCCACCTCTGGTGGGGTTTTTTACACCTTGCGAACTGAAGTGTTAAGCAGATGAGCCACTCGTCGGAACGGATGCACTATCAAGGAGTTGGCTACTCAATTCTGTAGCCAAAAAAACAGGGATGCATGATGAGACCCCAGACCTTTGATATTCCCAACGCACTTGACCTGATCAACGAGCTGGACCAGGCGACCGAGCAGATGATGTCTATTCCGGTCGAGCATATTGGCGGGGCGCACTGGGAAGAAGCATTCGTCCGCCAGCAGAGCGCTTTCAGAAAATGGCGCGATTATCTTTACTGCAAGGCCGATGAGCGTCCTGCCGTGCGGTTGCTGAACATTGCCTGAGGCGCGTCTCGTCATCGCTGCGCGCTTGCAGAGCCGTTCGCTAGCGGTGCCCCGCCAGCCGCTCCACGACAGGCAAAAGCCCCGGCCTGCGTGCCTGCCACTCGCTTTTAGTGATCCCCAGTAGCGCCACGCCGATGCGCTTGCCGTTGCGCAGAATATTCTCCCGGCGCATACCTTCAATCGAGAAGCCGAACTTCTGGTGCAGCTTGATCACCGCCGGGTTGATTTCCAGCACCTCGCAGTTGAGCTTTTCAAGCCCGGCAGCCCCAAACGCGTAATCCAGCATCCAGAACTCCACCTGACTGCCCAGGCCTTTGCCCTGCAGCGCGGTGTCGAGGTAAAAGGCCCAGTCGGCCGTACGATGGATGGAGCTGATGGCGCTCAGGGACACCACGCCCGCCGGCGTGTCGTCTATCAAGATGACGAACACTTGCTGGCGCGTATTGCCGCTCAGGCTTTTAATCCAATTAGCGTGCTCGGCTTCACTGATCTCATGATCGGTGTACATGAAGCTGCGCACTTGCGGCTGGTTGCGCAGATGCCGGATCCGGGCTTGTCGGTCGGCGGGCAGGTCAAGGATTGGCACGAATTGCATAATGGTCCCTTTGACTGGACGGGAGGGCAGCGATTGCCCCTGGGAGGTAGCGCGTCCATTGGCCTGCAGGCCAGCGACGAATGCCGAAAGGCTAATTTCAAAGTCACTGGAACGAATGGGCTGGCACTTTAGTCAACCTTTCTCACACCCAGGAGGCTTTATCTACCATGGCAAGCGATATCACAGAAAAACTGCGTGACGATCTTTATCAGAAAACCCGTTCCGAGTTGAACACTTTTCTTGATGAGACCAATGCCTTGCTGGCGGCAGGTGATGCCTTGAACGAGGATCGCACCTCGCAGGCTCACGAACGGCTCAAGGATTTCCTGGCGCGGGGCACCAGCCCGGTTCTGGACGTCGAGCTGAACGCGCAGCCGACCCTGACCCGCGCGGTCAACAGCACCAAATCCTACGTCACTGCCCATCCATGGGCAGCAGTGGGTGTGGCCGCAGGCCTGGGTCTGGTGGCCAGTCTACTGCTCAAGCGCAACAGGGACTGAGGAGGCCATCGTGGTTCGCCGTCGATTTCCGGTGGATCCTTTGAGTCCCACCAGTGGCCGGCTCGCGTTCGCCGGTCTTTGCACGCCCGTCATTTACCCTCGTTACCGGCTGGTACTGTTTATGGCGGGTACCGTCTCGGACGATGGATTCGGCACCGCTCTGGCGCCGGCCAATGTCTTGCGCAAGCATAAATGGGGGATACGCATGAATGTCGACGAAGAAACTGTTCGTCAGTTGGCCCAGTTGATCTGGGAGACCGAAGGCAAGCCCGAAGGGCAGGAATCGCGACACTGGGAAATGGCCACGCGTCTGGCTGAATCCGCAGCGATGGCACCGGTTCGCAGTTTAAGCAAGCACAAGGTCGATACGTTGTTCCCGTCGCCGGATCAGGCAGACAACGACGTATGACAGAGCCGAGTCGCGCCCTGCCGGATGGCGGGGCGCCGCTTCGAGTCAGACACCGGAGCTTCTTAAAGGCGCTCCGACTTCAAACCGGGCCGGACGCCTGGCGCGTGAAGCTGTTATCCGCCCGCCGCGCGTCCACCAGCGCCCAATACCACATTCCCAAACCGCCAAGTGTCAACGCCGCCGCGGCATAGCCTGTGGCCGGCAGGCCGTAACCTGCGGATATCACCACGCCGCCCACCAGAGGGCCAATGGCATTGGCCATGTTGAAGGCGCTCTGTACCAGTGCGCCAGCCAGTGACTGCGCATGGGGGGCAACGTCCATCAGCCGGGTTTGCAGAATGGCCGCCAACCCCACGCCACAACCGATGAAAAATACCAGCGGGATCAGCAGCCACAGGTTCTCGGTAGTCGATGGGTACAGCGCAAGGACCAGCGCGGTGAAGCCCAGCGACACGCCGGCGGCGAGCATGGTGGCCCGGTCGGCCGCCCAGCCGCAGACCAGGTTACCCACTGTGGTGCCCAGACCGAACACCGCCATCACCACTGGGATCATGAAGGCCGAGGCGTGAGTGACTTCGATCAGCGTGGCCGCCAGGTAGGTGTACACGCAGAAGATCCCGCCGAAGCCGATACCGGCGATGCCCAGGGTCAGCCAGACTTGCCGTGAACGCAGCGCGTTGAGTTCGCGCAACGGGCTGGCATCGGCCTCGGCGGGGGACGCAGGCGCCAGCCAGCGGATCAACAGCGCCGTGATCGCGGCAAGCCCGGCGACGATGGCCATGCCCCAGCGCCAGCCAATGGTCTGACCGATCCAGGTGGCGAAGGGCACGCCGATGATCGTAGCAATGGTCAGCCCCATGAACACTCGGGAAACAGCCTGGGCACGGCGGTTCTTCGGCACCAGCGAGGCAGCCAGGAGCATTGCGACCCCGAAGTATGCGCCATGGGGAAAGCCGCTGAGGAAGCGAAAAAACACCAGCCACGGCAGCGACGGCGCGATGGCACTCAGGGCGTTGGCGATGCCGATGAAGGCTGCCAGCGCTACCAGCAACGCTCGTCGTGGCAGGCGCACGCCGAGCACCATGATCACCGGCGAGCCAACGACCACGCCTAACGCGTAAGCGCTGATGGCGTGGCCGGCCAATGGTTGCGTGCTGTGAAAATCGCTGGCGATGAAGGGCAGCAGGGTCATTGAGGCAAATTCGGTCGTGCCGATGGCGAACGCGCCCATGGCCAGGGCAAAAAGCAGCCAGCCCATGTTGAAATCATGCGGGGTTTGGGAGGTAGTCATGGGGAAATCGGGAGGAGGGTCCGGTGAGAAACATGCTGTTATACCTGAAACCGGTTTCAGATCAACCTTGAAGCGGCGCCGGCGAGCGCATTTCAAGCGACTCGGCCGGCAATCTGCCCCCGGTTATTCCTTCGGCTTGGCATCCGGCAGAGCAGCGCCCTTGGGCCATAGCATCCAGATCTGTCCTTGCTGCTTCATGTTGCCGGCCAGCTCGCCAGCGGCATCGCCCGTGCCCCAGAACATGTCAGCGCGCACTTCGCCAGCGATGGCGCCGCCGGTGTCCTGTGCGGCAACTGGCCGCACCAGTGGCGAGCCGTCCGGGCGAGTGGAGGACAGCCACAGCAAGCTGCCAAGCGGGATGACCTTGCGGTCGATCGCCACGCTGTAACCGGCGGTAAGCGGTACATTCAGCGAGCCGCGCGGCCCTTCGGTGCTGTCCGGCCTCAAGGTGAAGAACACATAGCTCGGGTTGCTGCCCAGCAATTCATGCACACGCTCGGGATGGGCAATGGCCCAGTCTCGGATGCGGCCCATCGACACCTCGTCCTTGGTCAGCTGCCCTTGCTCCACCAGCCAGCGGCCGATCGGCTTGTAGGGGTAGCCGTTCTGGTCGGCATAAGCGATGCGCAACTGACGGCCGCTCTCCAGCTGGACCCGACCCGAGCCCTGGATTTGCAGAAATTGCAGGTCGATGGGGTTTTCCAGCCAGGCCAGTACAGGCGCATTCGCCCCCTTGTCGCCGATGGTCGCGGCGTCGTCATAAGGGCGCAGCACGCGGCCGTCGAGCCGCCCGCGCAGGCGTTTACCCTTGAGCTCGGGATAGATACTGTCGAGGTTGACGATGATCAGGTCATCGGGCACGCCATAGACAGCCACCGGGTGCTGGTCGTTGCGCTGCTCGCTGCCTTTGTAGATCGGCTCGTAGTAGCCAGTGATCAGCCCATTGGGGCCATGCTCGGATGAGCGCAGGCTGTAGACCTGCAACTGGTTCTTGAGGAAATCACGCACGGCAGCGGGATTTTGCGGCACTTGAGCCGCCAGCGCACACGTGCCGGCCCAGACCGGGTCTTTGGCCAGACGCTTGCACGCGGAGAACCAGCTGTTGTAGCCGGCCATCAGGTCGGTGTCGTTCACTGCGGGCAGTTTGTCCCACTCGACGCTGACATAGGTCGTCGCCTCGGAGGGCTTGGTTTTCGGCGTACCGCCGTCGCACGCGGCGAGCAGGGCGATCAGTGGGGCGAGGCAGAATACAAAGCGGCGCCAGTGCAGGCTTGGGGTCATCACGCGGGGTGTTTCCTGAAAATCATGCGAGGGCGGCTAGCTTGGTGAAAGCCGAGGGCTGCGTCAAATGGGCTGAGCCTCATTTGACCGAAAACCGCCTTCAGCGCGGCCTCGCGCCCGGGTACGGGCTGATTTGCCTCCCCGATTGCACTTTTTTGCTCCAGGCGGCTCTGACCTTGGCCGGGACGCCGCGACCCACGCAGCGCCCAGATCGTAAAAGCTTTGGATTGATGTTTACCGTGTTCAGCGTTTCAACCGCCTTTCGACGCCATATTGTCCCGCTTGCAGTGTGCATTCTTTGCTTGGGCGCATCAGGGTGTACGCGCCAGGACGGCAAGGACGTCGCCAGCCAGTTCAGCGAGACGCGTCCGCAGGAATTTTTCCAGACCAGCGTAGACCGAATGGCGACGCTGGCGATGCGCGATAACCTCGACAGCCTTTATCTGCTGATGAGCAAGCTGTACCTGCGTAACCCCAGTGAGTGGCGCAAGTCCGGCTTCCTGGATGCAGCCGCTGCGGAGCGCAACGTGCGCGAGGCCATCGAACAGCAAAAACCGTTACCGCAACTGGGCAACCGTCGCGACCTTGCAGCGCTGAGCTACGCGTTGAGTCCGGAGTTTCTCGGGGATCGCGTGGGTGCCTTCATCTATGCCATTGGCAGCATGCTGGTGACCGCCCACGGTGGGCGCCTTGAGTTTTTCATGACGGACCAGATCAACCCCACGTTCGTCAGTAATGCCGCGCGCAATATCGAAAAGGCCACGTGGCTGTTGAGTCAGCGGCAGAACGCCAACGGCGAGTTGATGCTGTTCTCCAATGAGATCTCGGAGGAGGGCAGCAACCTCAGTTTTGCCACTGAGTTCGGCAAGATCGTGGCGCGTCTTGACCTGCTTACGCAGATGCTTGACGAGCGTTATAGACGGATCGGTCTCAACTACGCGCAAAGCCTGCTTTTCCTGAACTTCCTGCCGGTGCAGTGAGCGGAACCATTCCCTGAAAAAAGCTTTTTGACGGCCCCTCATCCTTGTCGGCTTTCGGTCGATAGCTAATTTGGCGTTGTGCAAAACAACAACAAATTTCACGGCATGGGGTCGACGATGTTTAAAACAGTGCAGGCGCGCTACACGGTCATATTTGTGGCCTTGATACTGGTGATAGCGGTCATCACCGAGCAGGGGATTGTGCACTTCGTGACCCCCAAGGTTCGCGCGACTCAGGAACAGGTGGTGCTCAGCCAGGTTGACCAGATCGGCACGCGGATTCTTTCGGACCTGGCCCGTGTCGAGGCCCAGTCCCGCGCGATCACCCAGGCGGTGCCGCTGCTGGACAGCGATGGGATCGATAGCGTGCTGCCGGGGCTGGTCGATCAATACGGCGATCAGAAAGTCTTCGGCGGTGGCGTTTGGCCGATGCCCAACAAGCGCACTCAGGGGCGCAACAAACACAGCTCGTTTTATCACCGCGACGGCAGCGGCCAGTTGGTGGTGAGCACCTACTGGAACTCCGACCCTGCGCCCAATTACTGGGAACAACCCTGGCACCGTGCCGGCCAGAACGCACCCAAGGGCAAATGCGCCTGGGCCGCCGCTTACCAGGACGAAGCCAGCCCGCAGCCGCGTACCAACTGCGCGATGGGCATCTACAAGGACGGCGCGCTGTACGGCGTCTCGACCATCGACGTCACCCTGGGCTTTTTCAACGGCCTGATTCAGGACAAGGAAAAGGAAATCCAGGGGCAGGTGATGATTGTCGAGCGCGACGGCAAGATCCTGACCAACCAGAGCCGCATCCCCGGCGAGATCATTCTCAAGAACATTTCCGGTTTCAGTGGCCAGTCGATGTTTGCCAAGGCCATTCAGGACGGCTTGGGCAAAGTCTCCGGCGACGCTGTGTATTCCCAGGAATACATCGACCCGCAACTCGGTGACCTGACCTTTTTCCTGCGCCCGGTTGCTGGTACGCCGTGGGTCATCGCCACGTCGCTGCCGACCGCCATGCTCACCGCCAGCAGCACCGAAGTGCTGAAAACCCTCGGTTGGTTGCAGATTCCGCTGGTCATCGTGTTGCTGCTGGTGCTGGGTTTTGCCTTCCATCGCTTGCTGGCGCGTCTTACTGTTCTGCGCACCAACATCGACGCGCTGTCCTCGGGTGAAGCCGACCTGACGCGCCGCATTCCGATCAAGGGCGAAGACGAACTCGACGCGGTCGGGCAGTCGGTGAACAAGTTCATCGCCTTCCAGCAGGCCATGATCGTTGAAGTGCGCAGCGGCACCGAGCAGATTTCCGCCGGCTTGGTGCAGTTGCAAGAGCAGTCGCGCAACATCAACCAGATCCTCAACCGCCACGCTTCGGAGACCGATCAGGCGGTGACCGCGATCAACGAGATGAGCGCCACCGCCGACAGCGTCGCCGAAAGTGCTACGCAGACGGCGAGCTTTACCCAATCGGCCAACGATGCCGCGCAGCGCTCGCGGGACGTGGTCGACGAAGCATCGGTCAGCGTGCGGGCCTTGGTGGCAGAAGTTGAAGACGCCACCAAGTACGTGCAGGAAATGCAGGTCGACGCCAAGCGCATCACCGATGTACTCGGCGTGATTGGCGGCATTGCCCAGCAAACCAACCTGTTGGCACTTAACGCGGCCATCGAGGCAGCACGGGCGGGCGAGCAGGGTCGTGGCTTCGCGGTGGTGGCTGACGAGGTGCGGGCGCTGGCCGGTCGTACCCAGCAGAGCACCTCGGAGATCAACGAGATGCTGGCACGGCTTGAGCAGGGCGTGAGCACGGCCGTCGGCGCCATGGAGAAGACCAAGGTCAGCTGCCAGTCCACCGCCGATCGCACCTCGCGGGTCAACGAAGGGCTGGATGGCATGGCCGGTTCGGTGCTGCGTATTCACGACCTCAGCGCGCACATCGCCACGGCGGCCGAGGAGCAGAGCGCGGTGACTGAGGAGATCAACCAGAACATGATCGCCATTCGGCACATGGTTGGGGAGCTGGTGGGCTGCGGTCAGCAGACCGATACCAGCGTTGACTCGTTGATGGCGTCCAACGAACGACTAGTGGCGATGATCGATCGCTTCAAAGTCCGCTAGGCCACCGCTGGCTTCACAGCCACACCAGAAAGCCGGAGCCCCTCAAGCTCCGGTTTTTTTTGGCGGTCTATTCTCAAATGACGATTTCCCGGCTGAGGCCGGTTCTGGATGAATCCCAGTCCTGCTGATACACACAATTTCACCGTAGGAGCCGGCTTGCTGGCGAATGCATTGGGTCAGACGCTGCAGCAGTGGACGTCAAACGGGTTCGTCCGACCGCGGCCCGCAGCACGCCGGCTCCTACAGGTCCATCGGCAGCGTCCATTTTGCGGTGTAGAAAATGACGCCTTCCCGGCTGAAGCCGGTCCCACTGACCAGACCACCCTGTAGGACCGGCTTTAGCCGGGAATACGCAGGCGGTCACACTGCAAGTTTGATGTGGCCCGCCGATTGACGCCGCTCAGTAGCTCTCGCCGCGGATGTATTCCTGCATCTTTTCGATCAGCCGGGCCTGTTCCGCGATGGCGGCTTTGACCAGGTCGCCGATGGACAGCAGGCCCACCAGTTGACCCTCGTCCACCACTGGCAAGTGTCGCAGCCGCCGGTCGGTCATGATGTTCATGCACTGATCGACGGTGTGCTGCGAATCCACGGTTTGGACGTCGTGGGTCATGATGTCGCTGACCGGGGTGCCTGCCGAGGCGCGTCCTTTGAGTTCCATCTTGCGGGCGTAATCACGCTCGCTGACGATGCCCACCACCTTGCCCTCGCGTACAACCGGAACTGCGCCGATGTTTTTCTCGGCCATCAACTTGATCGCCTCAAGCACCATCTGCTCAGGCCCGACGGTGTGTACTTCGTTCTGGTGAGTGTCTTTTAACTTCAGTAGTTCGGCTACGGTCGTCATGCTGGCCTCTCCGGCGCGATTCTTGTGAGCACGGCAGGAATCGCCGTGCATAGAGAATCGTAGAGAGATGCCATTCCGGCAAGTTTGAAAGCGCCATGCAGCGCGCCAAAAGCGTCAGCCCGCCAAATCGACGGTTGCAGCGGCGCCGCGCCGACGTGCCATCCGCCAATCCGTTGCGCGCGTGCGGGCGGCTGCCGATCTTTTAGACCCGTCACACGGACTTGTCGGGCGGCGCGCGGCGGGGACGGGAAATCACCGATTCGATGTTCTTGCGCCCGATCAACAACGGACTTTTGGCTCTGCGCGAGGCCGGCATGTCGGCCAGCCATTTGTACATCACCAGGCAATCCACCAGCCCGAGGCGAGCGTGGCGGTAGGCTCTGGGCAGGCGGCCTACCACCTCAAATCCCAGCTTTTGCCAGAGCCCGACGGCCACTTCGTTGGTGGCCACGACTGAATTGAATTGCATGGCCGAGAAGCCGCTGTCCAGCGCCAGCTGCTGAGAGTGCTCGCACATCAGCCGGGCGACGCCACGACCACGCGCAGCCTGGCTGACCATATAGCCGCAGTTGCTGACATGGCTGCCGGGGCCCGCAGCGTTGGCCTTGAGGTAGTAACTGCCGAGCAGCACGCCGTCTTCCTCGGCAATCAGGGTGTGCAGCGGGTATTCCAGCCATAGGTGCAAGGCTTGCTCATACGTCAGGTCGGCGGCGTAGGCATAGGTTTCCTGCGCCTGAACCACTGCCTGGAACGTGGGCCAAAAGCCGTCGAAATCGGCGGCGGTCATGGGGCGGATGTGGATCATGAGGTTTTCCATGGATTGCGAACATCACCCGTAGGAGCCGGCTTGCTGGCGATGGGAAGGTTCATTCGCCAGTAAAGTGTCTGGATGGACACCTTCGTCCGATCGCGGGCCGGCAGCAAGCCGGCTCCCGGATGCGCTACGTTCAATCGGCAGCGTGGGAAGCTGCCGATTGTCGGGTGAGCGTATGTATCAGATAGCGCTACTTGAGTTAAGTCAGGACACCACCCGGTAGCAGGGCACATACGCCGCGCCGCCCGGCAGTTTCATCCGGTGCTGCTCGACAAAAGCCTGCAGCAGTTTGTCCAGCGGCTGCATGACCTCGGCGTCGCCATGAATTTCATACGGGCCGTGTTCCTCGATCAGGCGGATGCCTTTGTCCTTGACGTTGCCCGCAACGATGCCGGAGAACGCGCGGCGCAGGTTCGCAGCCAACTCATGCGGCGGCAGGTCTCGACGCAATTGCAGGCTGGCCATGTTGGCGTGGGTCGGGTCGAACGGACGCTGGAAGCTCTCTTCGATCTTCAGCAGCCAGTTGAAGTGGAACGCGTCCGCGCGGTCGCGGCGGAACTGGCGCACGGCGGCAAGGCCCAGGGTCATCTGGCGAGCCACTTCCGACGGGTTGTCGATGATGATCTGATAATGCTTGTGCGCTTCTTCACCCAGCGTGGCGCTGACGAAGGCGTGCAGTTGCTCCAGATACGGGGCCGTGCTCTGCGGGCCGGTGAGGATGACCGGGAACGGCAGCGCCTGGTTGTCGGGGTGCATCAGGATGCCGAGCAGGTAGAGGAATTCTTCGGCCGTGCCCGCGCCGCCGGGGAAGATGATGATGCCGTGGCCAACCCGCACGAAGGCTTCCAGACGCTTTTCGATGTCCGGCAGGATCACCAGTTCGTTGACGATCGGGTTCGGCGCCTCGGCCGCGATGATGCCCGGCTCGGTCAGGCCCAGGTAACGCCCGCCGCTGATGCGTTGTTTGGCGTGGGCAATGGTGGCGCCCTTCATCGGGCCTTTCATTACCCCCGGGCCGCAACCGGTGCAGATGTCGAGCTTGCGCAGGCCCAGCTCATGGCCGACCTTCTTGGTGTATTTGTATTCTTCGGTGTTGATCGAGTGGCCGCCCCAGCACACGACCATCTTTGGCTCGACGCCGGGGCGCAGGGTGCGGGCGTTGCGCAGCAGGTGGAAGACGTAATCAGTGATGCCTTGAGAGCTGCTCAGGTCGATGCGCTGGCTGTCGAGCTCGCTCTCGGTGTAAACGATGTCGCGCAGGGCGCTGAACAGCAT
This sequence comes from Pseudomonas sp. ME-P-057, assembly GCF_030208975.1. Taxonomy (NCBI): domain Bacteria; kingdom Pseudomonadati; phylum Pseudomonadota; class Gammaproteobacteria; order Pseudomonadales; family Pseudomonadaceae; genus Pseudomonas; species Pseudomonas sp. ME-P-057. The sequence goes on along the minus strand of NZ_JARVSX010000015.1, from coordinate 47,859 downwards.
CTCGCGGGTGCTGGCAATCATCTCGCCATCGACGAAGGCATCCGCCGGGGCGTTGAGCAGTTCCAGGCGCACGCCACGGTCCTGCTGATGAATACGCACCTCGAAGTCCTGATAGGCCTCAAGGATGGTTTTGGCGTTATCGACATGGGCGCCGGTGTTGAGAATGGCCAGGGCGCACTGGCGGAAGAGGGTATAAGTGCTGCCGGAGCCTGCGGCGCTGAGCTGCTGGACTTCACGTTGTGACAGGGTTTCCAGGCTGCCTTTGGGGCTGACGGTAGCGTTGATGACGTGTCTTGGAGCCATTCTTGATTCCTTGAAAGCGGTGCCGGCCGCCATGCGGGGGCAAGGCACGAATACAGTGAGCGCCCGAGGCGTTCACCCATGAGCCATTTTTTACATCGGTTGGTCAGGAAAGCAAACGTTGTAAGCGTGAATCTGGAAATTTCCCGTGACCTCGGTATGCTGCACCTCGACGCCCAGACCCATCGGCCTTCCCGACGCTATGATCTTCAACTTCACGGTTTTTCTCCTCACCCTTGTCGCCATGGAAGGTGTCGGCTTTCTGGCCCACAAGTACGTCATGCACGGCTGGGGCTGGTGCCTGCACAAGTCCCATCACGAAGAACACCTGGGCGCGTTCGAAACCAATGACTTCTATCTGCTGGCGCTGGCACTGGTGGCGATTGCCCTGATCGTCGCGGGTAACCACGGCTACGATCCCCTGCAATGGGTGGGCGCCGGGGTGACGGCGTTCGGCCTGATCTACGTGTTCGTTCACGACGGCATGGTCCACCGCCATTGGCCGGCCCGGCCACAGCCGCGCAGTCGCTACCTCAAACGTCTCTATAGCGCGCACCTGCTGCACCACTCGGTCAAAGGTCGGCGCAACAGCGTGTCGTTCGGCTTCCTGTACGCGCCTTCTGCCGCTACCTTGAAGAAACAACTGCGCAACAGCCGCGCGGCCTCTGCTACCGAGAGCAGGGGTGACGACGCCATGGGTGCCGATTTGCAGAACGGTTGAGCCTGGTGCCTGTCGAAACGTTCACTGATGTGCCGCCGACGGTACAGCGCGGCCAGACTTTGGCTGTGCTGAAACGGCGGCCTGAACCCTGTGCTTCATACTCCTTAACGTCCAATTTCGTATTCCTGCCGGGAGCATCCCATGACGCAAGCACTGACACACGCAACGGGCACCACCGTCACGTTCAAACGCCCTGACGGCAAAGAAGTGAGCGGCTATCTCGCCAGTCCGGCCAAGACCGAAGGGGCGCCGGCGGTGGTGGTCATCCAGGAGTGGTGGGGCTTGAACGATCAGATCCGCGGCGTTGCCGATCGCCTTGCCGCATCCGGTTATTTTGCGCTGGTGCCTGACCTTTACCGTGGCGAAGTAACGGTGGAGGAAGAAGAAGCCCATCACCTGATGGACAAACTCGACTTCGCCGACGCAGCAACCCAGGACATTCGCGGCGCGGTGGATTACCTCAAAGGCCACAGCCAGAAAGTCGGCGTAACCGGCTTCTGCATGGGCGGCGCGTTGACTTTGCTGGCCCTGAACTTTATTCCCGAGCTGTCCGCCGGGGTGGTGTTTTATGGCATGCCGCCGCTGGAATTCCTCGACCCTGCGGCCATCAAGGTGCCGGTGCAAGGGCATTGGGGCACCCAGGACGAGTTTTTCCCGGTGCAGGGCGTCGACCAGCTCGAAGCCAAACTCAGCGAAGGCGGCGTCGACCTGGAGTTCCACCGCTACCTGGCCCACCACGCCTTTACCAACGAAACGGCAGTCGGGCCTGGCCGGATTGCCGGTACGCAATACGATCCGGTCTGGTCGCAACTGGCATGGGACCGCACGCTGACCTTCTTCGGCCGGACACTGTGGGGCTGAGTCCGGCCCTCAACCGGCGCTGAAGCCGCCGTCCACGGTCAGGGTGATGCCGTTAATCATGCCGGCGTCGTCGCTCAGCAGAAAGGCGATGGTCGCCGCGATTTCGCCGGGCTGAACGAAACGGCCCAGCGGAATCCGGGCAAGCATCGCGCCGGCTTTTACCGGGTCGCTCCAGGCCTTGTCGGCCATGGGCGTCAGCGTCACCACCGGGTTCACGCTGTTGACGCGAATGCCGTGGGGCCCCAGCTCCACGGCCATGACCCGGGTCATGGCGTCCAGCGCCGCTTTCGAGGCGCAATAGGCCAGGTGGTCACGGGTGCCGACCGCTGCGGCGAGGCTCGAGACATTGACGATGGCGCCCGGCATGCCCCGGGCGATCAGGTCGCGGGCAACGACTTGGGCGGCCACCATCGGCGCGCGGGTGTTCACTGCTATCAAGTGATCGAAAGTCTCGACCGACGTGTCGAGGAACGATTGCAGTTCGACCACTCCAGCACAATTCACCAAGCCATCGAGCGGCAGCGCCGACATCACCGCTGCGCGGGTTGCGGCCACGTCGACCAGGTCTGCCACCAGCGCGCAATCAGCGTACGCCAGATCGTCGGGATTGCGCCCCATGGCGATAACTTCCGCGCCACAACGCTTGAGCCACTGCACGGTTTCCCGGCCAATGCCTTTGCCCGCACCGGTCACCAGAATCCGCTTGCCGTTGAAGTCATGACGGGCCATCGCCGTCTCTCCCGTGATTAATGTCAGTCGTGCTGATCGAGCAGTTGCCTGGCTGCGCGTTCGTCGATGACCAGTTCGTGGATGAAGTTACGCAGCAGCACCGCGCGAATGATGTCGGCCTTGTACGGGCCGCCGGACACCAGCACCACCTTCTTGATCCGGCGCAGGTCGTTCAGGTCCAGCGCAATGGCGCGGCGGTTCAGCGGGTGATCGACTTCGAGGCCTTCGCGGTCCAGCCAGCGACCGAGCAGATCACCCACCGCACCGGCGGCACGCAGCGAGCGCGCGTCTTCAGCGTTGACCATACCCAGTTCCAGCATCAGTGAACGCTCACTCAAGTCGCCCACCGTGATGACCGCCAGATCAGCCTGCCGCGCTTTGCCCAGCACGCCCTGGACCGAGGGTTCCGCCAGGATCATGTCGCGGTACTGCTCGGACGGTGCGAACACCGGCGCGGCGAGGTAATAGTAGGCACCCCCGAACAGCCCGGCGAAGCTCGACGCGATTTCCACGGTGTTGTTCGCCGAGCCGTAATGCAGACCGCCGAGCAGCGACAGCACGGTGAGGTCCGGCAAAGGGCGTGCGCGCAACTGGCGCACGGCCTGGCGCAACGTACGTCCCCAGCCCACCGCGACGGTGCAGCCGTCAACGAGGTATTCCTCAAGGCTCGGCGCAACGCCAACGCCCAGCACCCGGAACAGATTCGACGGGTCGTCGGGCGAGGGCACCACCGTCACGCGGCGCAGGCCGAAGCGTGCCTGCAGGCGGTCTTCCAGCGCGATGCACGCGGCCAGGGGCGAATTGATGCGGATCTGCACCACGCCGGTTTCGCGGCAGGTCGCCAGCGCCTTGTTCACCCGGACCCGGGTGATGCCGAGGCGATCGGCGATCTGCTGCTGGGTCATGTTGTTGACGTAGTAGCACCAGGCGATGCGTATGTTGTGCTGGTCCTCGGCGTGCACCGGTTCGGTGTCGGCGCCGGCTTGCGGGTAATGACTGTGCACGATGGTGTCCTTGCGATGGCCGCTAAAACAGGGTGTTTACTTCACTGCACCCATGGTCAGCCCTTGCACCAAATGCTTGGAAACCATCAGCGCGAAGATAATCACCGGGAACACAATCAGCGTGCCGGTGGCCATGATTTCGCCCCACGGCAAGTCGTAGCCGCTCATGAAGCTCGTCGCAGTCACTGGCGCAGTGCGCGCGGCGCTGCGGGTCAGCACCAGCGCATACAGCAGCTCGTTCCAGGAAAAGATAAAGGAGAAGATCGCCGAGACCGCCACTCCGGGCATCGCCAGCGGCAGGGCGATACGCCAGAAGATGGTAAAGCGCGATGCGCCCGACAGCCGCGCGGCCTCGTCCAGGTCTTTCGGTACGCCGCGAAACTGATCGGTGCAGATCCACACCACAATGGGCAGGTTGAAGGTCAGGTAAATGAGGATGAGCACCAGGTGCGTGTCGATCAGGCCCATGTTGCGCGCCATCAGGAAAATAGGCAGTGCCACCACGATCGGGCTGAGCATGCGGTTGGTGATGAACCAGAACCACAAGTCTTCCTTGCCCTTGAATTCAAACCTCGCCAGCGCATAGGCGGCCGGCGTGCCAAGCCCGACCGCCAGCACCGTGGTGCTCACCGCCACGATCAGCGAATTGCCGAGGCTGTGCAGCACGTCGCGCTCGAACAGCACTTTCACGTAATTATCCAGGTGCGGGGTAAAGGCCCAGATCGGCGGCGAGGCCAGCGCTTCGGCCTGGGTTTTGAGGCTGGTGGCGACCATCCAGTAGAACGGAAAGACCGCAAACAGAAAGATCGCCAGCAGGCCGACGAGGTGCCAGGCGTTGACCCTGGCGCGTGGCCGGACGAAAGCGGGGGAGGCCAGAGGTTTTGCAGCCGGTACGGTGGCCATGTCAGATCTCCCGGTAAACGAATTTGATGTACAGCCGAGCCAGCACGATGGTCAGGATCAGCATCAGGATGGCTTGGGCCGAGGCCACGCCTTGATCGAACACGCGAAAGCCGATGCGCTGGATGTACACGCTGACCAGTTCGGTGGCTGCGCCGGGGCCGCCACGGGTCATGGTGAACACGGTGTCGAACATCTTCAGGATGTCGGCGGTGCGCAGGATCAGGATCACCGTCGCGCTCGGCAGCAGGAAGGGCAACTGCACGTAGCGCACGATTTGCCAGCGACTGCGGGTTTCCAGGCGCGCGGCTTCTTCGATTTCATTGGGCACCATGGTCAGCCCGGCGAGCAACACCAGCGCGCAGAAGGGCGTCCACTGCCAGATGTCCATCAACGCCACTGCGATGAACGCGTTGGTGGTGTCGCCCAGCCATTCGACGGGGCCGGCATTGACCAGCGTCAGCAACGCGTTGGCCACGCCGAAATCGCGGTTGAAGATCAGCCGGCCGATCAGCCCGGCGACGGCGGGCGCTGTGGCCAGGGGAATCACCAGGCTCATGCGCGCCAGCAATTTGAAACCTGACAGCCCGGGCTTGTGCAGCATCAGCGCGATGAGCAGGCCCAGCGCCAGCTGGATGGGTACCACAGTGATCAGGAACAGCCCGGTTCGACCCAATGCCGCCCAGAACGAAGCGTCGTTCAGCACGTTGAGGTAGTTGTCGAAGCCAATGAACGGCGTCGCATCTTTGGGCCGGGCGAGGTTGTACTGGCGGAACGAGTTGACCAGCGCAAACACGGTGGGAAAGATGCCGATCAGCGCCAGTGCAACGGTGGCCGGCGCGAGAAAGGCAAACGCCGCGCGGGTGTTGTTCCACAAGGTCGGGAATGGTTTTTTGTTCTTCGGCATGGGGTTGAGTCTCGAGGCGATCAGGACAGGCGACGAGCCCCTGTAGGAGCGCGCTTGCCCGCGATGGCGATGGGTCTGCGATATGTCGTGACCTGACACACCGCAATCGCGGGCAAGCGCGCTCCTACAGGTCGCGCGCTATTTCAGCAATTTGGCTTTGCCGTCGTAATACCCTGCCTTCTTGAGGATGTCCTCCATGCGGCTGCCGATCGCCTTGGCCCCGGTCTCCACGCTCATTTTGCCGAGCATGATCGCGGTGCCGTTTTCGCCGACCACTTCGGAAATTTCAGGCCACTGCGGGAAGCGTGGGCGGTAATCAGGCACGCCGCCTTCCCACGAGGTCACCATCGGCTGCACGAACGGGTATTTCTTCTGCACCTCGGCGTCCTTGTACACCGACATGCGCCCGCTGACGCCGCCGGCTTCCAGGTACGGTTTGGCCATGGCTTCGGAGGTGACCCACTGAATGAACAGCCACGCCGCGGCTTTTTGTTTATCCTCGGATTTCGCATTGACGCCCAGGGAGAATCCACCCAACGCAGGTTTCAGCCCGGCAGGTCCTTTGGGTTCTGTGGCCACGGCAAGGCAGTCGGTGATTTTTGATTTCCCGGGGTCCGCCAGGGTGCTGTAGAACGCGGACCACTCGGTGATCATCGCCACTTTGCCTTGGGCGAGGGCGTTGACCGCTTCGTTGTGGTCGTAATCGACGATGCCCGGCGGCATGAACTTCATCAGGTCCTGGCGAAATTGCAGGCCCTGCTGAGATGCCTTGGAATTGAGGTTGGACTTGAACTTGTCGTCCAGCAGTGAGCCACCGAATGGCCAGAGGAAGCGCATGAAGCTGTCGGCGGACTGCGTTTCACCGCGTCGCGATTGCAAGGCGTAGGCGTAGCGATCCTTGCTCTTGTCAGTGAGTTTGGGCGCGTAGTCCTTGAGCAGCTCATCCCACGTCGCTGGCGGCTTGTCGAAGCCGGCGTCCTTGAGCATGCATTTGTTGTAGAAGAGCAGGCCGGAATAGTTATCGAACGGCAAGCCGTAGGTCTGTTTGTCCCAACCGCCGAACGACTCCAGCAGAATCGGGAAGAAGCCGTCGAGGTTGAGCGCAGGGTCGGCGAGCTTGGCGTCCTGCGTGAAGGTGGTGACCGGTTCGAGCCAGCCATTGCCGGCGAATTCGCCAATCCACACCACGTCCGTCAGCACCACGTCGAGCTGTTCGCCGGAGGTAAAGCTCAGCACCTCACGCTCGCGGCTGTTCTCGTAGGGAATGGTTTCGTAGCTGACTTTAATGCCGGTCTTCTTCTCGAATTCGGGCAGCAGTTTGATGGCGGCGGCGTAACCGGGACGGTCGAGGAAAATCGCCTTGATCTCGGTGCCCTTGTACGGCGCGGCCGCTTCCTCCAGCGTCCAGGCCTGTGCAGCGCCAGACCCCAGCGCAATCGACACGGCAAGGGCATTCCATACCAGCTTCTTCATTTACGTGACCTCGTTATTGTTGTGGGTGAGGGTTACGCGGGATGTGGGGGCGATCTCGTTTTTTTCGCACGTCGATGCGCCATGGCGCTCGGTGCACGGGCCTGATCCGTCCGTCTTGTGGCAGCTCCTTGACATTTGTAATTTACGAATTACAAATGATCGTAGGACGAAATGTCTGGCTGTCAAGTCGGTGCATTGCTTCGTCAACGCAGGTGCCCATTACCCCACAACAATAACTTCAGGGGACACGATTTTGACTGAGCTCAGTTTGAGTGGCGTCGAGAAAGCCTACGGCGAGATCAAGGTCTTGCATGACATCCACCTGAGCATCGAGAGCCGCGAGTTCGTGGTCTTCGTCGGGCCGTCCGGGTGTGGCAAATCGACTTTGCTGCGCTGCATCGCCGGGCTTGAGAGCATCACTCAGGGGCAGATTCGCATCGGTGCGCGGGACGTGACTTATCTGGAGCCGGCCGACCGCGGCGTGGCCATGGTCTTCCAGTCCTACGCGCTGTACCCGCACATGTCGGTCTACGACAACATCGCCTTCGGGCTGAAGATGCAAAAAACCCCAAAGGATCAGATCGAAGCCAAAGTGCGCAACGCCGCGCGCATCCTGCAGCTGGAACCGCTGCTGGATCGCAAACCCAAGGCGTTGTCGGGCGGCCAGCGTCAGCGCGTGGCCATTGGTCGCGCCATCGTGCATGAGCCTGAAGTCTTTCTGTTCGACGAGCCGCTCTCCAACCTGGACGCATCGCTGCGGGTGCAGATGCGCATCGAGATCGCCAGACTACACGCCGACTTGCAGGCGACCATGGTCTACGTGACCCATGATCAGGTCGAAGCGATGACCCTCGCTGACAAGATCGTCGTGCTCAACAAGGGCTGCATCGAACAGGTCGGCTCACCGCTGGAGCTCTACCATCATCCGCGCAACCGCTTCGTCGCAGGCTTCATCGGCTCGCCGCAGATGAGCTTTCTGCCGGTCACCGCCGTCGCAGCCGATGCCTCCGGCGTGCAGGTCAGCCTGCCGGGCGGTGGGCGGTTGCGGGTGCCAGTGAAGGGCGAGCAGATCAAGGCGGGCGATGCGTTGACCCTGGGCCTGCGTCCCGAGCATTTGTCGGAGCGTGGCGAAGGCGATGCGCAGATTCCGGTGAAAGCCCTGGTCGTCGAGCATCTCGGCGGGGAAACCTTCACCCATGCCCAGACCGACGAGGGCCATGACCTGATGATCAAGGGGGAGGGCATGTCGACGGTCAAGGCCGGTCAGCTGTTGCGGGTGGGTGTGCAGGGCCATCGCTGCCATCTGTTCGATGCGCAGGGGCAGGCGCTGGCCTATCAGCGGCATTACACGGAAGTGAGCGGCGATGACGCAGCGACTGGCTACGTCACACAGGCCTGAGCACTGACAATCTTGACAGGCCATTGGCAGGCGCCGTCCCGCCGACCGCAAGACACGCGCCTGTCACTGCGTCGGTTACTGCACGCCGAACAGCGCCGTCCAGTAGATGCCCGCGTCGCTTTTCGGGTCCACGGCGTAGGCGGCGCCCAGATCGTGAAACTGCGGGTTCATCAGGTTGGCGCAATGCCCCGGGCTGGCCAGCCAACCCTCCACCACCTTGCGTGCATTGTCCTGGCCGGCGGCGATGTTTTCGCCGATCTGCTGGCCGATGTAACCGGCCAGCTCGGCGCGGTCGCCCGGTGTTCCGCCGTTGCGGCCTTTGTGGTCAAAGTAATTGTTGTTGGCCATGGAGCGCGAATGGCTTTCGGCTGCGCTCATCAGCGTGTCGTTCCAGACCAGCGGCGCCGCGGCGGCGAATGGCTGGCCGCCGCATTGTTGCGGTTGCTTGCGCACGTCGTTGATCAGGCCCAGCAGCTTCTGGCCCTCCGCCTGGGCATTGCCCAAACCGCCTGCCAGCAGCGGCCGGGCCAGCACGATGCGCCAGTCGCGGTCGTTGCGGCTGACACCGATATCAACGAACTGCGGGTTGAGCACCACCTGACAAAAACTTTCCTGAATGGCCGCCATGGCCGCTTGCGCGTCGCGCGGGCCGGAGAGGGTGATCGCCTGGACGCTGACCATCGGGTAGGACGCCCGCGACAGCATCGGCTGCAGATCCACCGTGCCACTGGCGGGCAGGTTCAGGCGCGGGTCGCTGTTGAGCGGCGGCAGCTCGGTGGACGCCACATTGGCGCAAGGCTGAGCCTGGCTGCGGTAACTGTTGATTGACTGGATCAGCTGCGTTTCTTCGCTGGCAACGGCCGTCCCTGCCATCAGCAGCGCCAGCGGCACCGCAGCAAGACACTGGATGAATGATCTGAAACGCATGTAAATCTCCCTCGAAACTGACGCGCCCACGCTGCGCGATTTGCCGGTTGCGAATAGTCTGAGCCGCACAAACCGTGGAGGTTGCAGTCGGCAGCAGGGTTTTTGCAATAGGCGGCGGGAAAAGCCGCTGAATGAGTGCAGCGCCGGCACTGTCGTGGCGCCTGGTAATGGCGCGTTGTGACGTGGCGCGCCGAGGCGACATAATCAGCCCTCGACCCTGCGGCGTGATCCTCATGACGACCAACATCCGGCGACTGACCCCGGCAGATGCCCCGGCTTATCGAGCGCTCATGCTTGAGGCGTATGCGCTGCACCCCGACGCGTTTACTTCCGACGTGGCCGAGCGCGAAGCCTTGCCGATGGCCTGGTGGGAGAAACGGCTTGAAACCGGCGCCGACGTGACGGACGTTGTTTTCGGCGCCGTCGAGGGTCAGACCTTGTTCGGGGTCGCCGGGCTGTCCCTGGAAAACAGAAAAAAGGCCCGCCACAAATCCACCCTCTTCGGCATGTACGTGCCCCGGGCACAGCGGGGCAAAGGCATCGGGGCAGAGCTTGTTAGACGCGTGCTGGACCATGCGCGCGCGCAGCCACAGCTGGTGCTGGTGCAACTGACGGTGACGCAAGGCAATCACGGTGCGCAGGGCTTGTATGAACGGCAGGGCTTCACACCCTTTGGTGTGGAGCCCTGTGCCGTGGCGGTGGGAGAACGCTATGTGTCAAAAGTGCATATGTGGTGCGACTTGCGCTCGGCGCTGGGGTAACAGCCGGATCATTTGCCCGACAGTTGCATGATCAATGCTGCGGTCAGGTACAGCCGAGGGGCGATGCTGGACAGCTCCATGTACTCGTCATCCGCGTGCAGGCCGGCGCCGACCACGCCCATGGTTTCCAGCACCGCCGGCTTCTGACTGTCGGGGACATAGGCATAACCGGCGTCGGTGCCGAAGCGCATGGCAATCGGTTCCAGCGTGCGGCCGATCTTGCCGTAAAGCGCTTGCGCCGTTTTGGCCAGATCGTCGGTCGCGGGGTTTTTCGCCAGCGGTGGGCGGCCTTTGTCGAGGCGGAAGCTGACCTCGGTGCCGTCGATCATTTTGCTTTGCACGATGCGCTGGCCGTCCGCAAGCACGCGGTCGGATTCACTCAGGTCCGAATAACGCATGTCGCCTTCGGCCGCCGCGCTCGACGGGATGATGTTGCGCTTCTCGCCGCCTTTGATGAGCGTCCAGTTGACGGTGGTGCCCTTGGCGGGATCGCCCAGGTCTTTGAGCTGCACCAGCTGATGCGCCAGCTCCATGGCCGCATTGCGCCCGGCTTCCGGCGCGGAGCCGGCGTGGGATGATTTGCCTTTCACGTCGACGAACACGCCGTTGATGCCGTTGGTGGCGACCGTCACGGCGTCCTTGTCCGGCGGCTCGAACGAGAACACGTAGTCATGCTTGCGGGCCAGTTCGGCGATGAGGGTTCTCGAGCCCGCCGATCCGGTTTCCTCGTCGGGGTTGAACAACACCGTGAGCGTGCCGAAGTCTTTGAATTTCTCATCCTTGAGCAACTGCAAGGTGTGCAGCACCATGGCCACACCGCCTTTGGCATCAGCCACGCCCGGCCCGTAGGCGCGCTCGGCGTCAACACGGAACGGCCGTTTCGCTGCGGTTCCGGGGCCGAACACGGTGTCGTAGTGGATCATCAGCAGGAACGATTTGCTGCCCGTGCCCTTAATCGTACCGACGATATTGTCGCCTGCCGATGGCGTGGCTGGCGAGGTTTCAACGCCCGCGCCCAAGGCTTTCAAACGCTCGACCAGCACCGCGCTGACCATCTTCAGGCCGGCGGCCTGACCCGTGCCGGTGTCGATGTCCACCAGTTGCTTGACGGTTGCCAGATAAGGCTTCTGTTCGGCCTGGGCTTTTTTCAACAGAAGGTCGGGGGCGACTTCGGCGGCGTTGGCGGCCTGGATGCCGCAGCTGAAAATGGCGGCAAGAATGGAAGCGGTCAGTGCGTTGCGTCGAACGTGCATGCTGGATCCCTCAGATGATGTACGAGCCATTGTGATGCCCGCAGGGCTTACATCGTTCCCGAAGGATAGGCCGTCGGCGCTGACCGCCCAAGTGGCCTCGCTTCAAACGGCCTCGCTTCAAGTGACCGCGCCTCAAGCGAACAAGGTGTGGCAGCGTGCTGACGCGCCTGTGGTCTGTCGCCGCGCTTTTCCTGTCGCGTTCACCGTAGAATCGCTGTCTGAAATGATGGCGACGAGGTTGCGAAGGTGGATTTACAGCAGGGCTTCGTCCTGACCCGGCATTGGCGCGACACCGACGCGGGGACCGAGGTGGAATTCTGGCTGGCCACCGACGACGGGCCGCGCCAGGTGCGCCTGCCGTACCAGACCTCCGTGGCGTTTATCCCGGCCCAGCATCGCGAGCGCGCCGAGGCGGTGCTGCGCAACGAGCGCAATGTCGAGCTCAAGCCGCTTGAGTTATGTGACTTTCGTCATCGCCCGGTGCTCGGTCTGTACGTGCGTCAGCATCGCCAGTTGATGAACCTGGAAAGCGATCTGCGCAAAGCCAGCGTCGATGTCTACGAAGCCGATGTGCGTCCGCCCGAGCGTTACCTGATGGAGCGTTTCATCACCGCGCCGGTGCAGTTCAGTGGCCGGCCGGATGCCAACGGCCTGCTGCTCGACGCTCAGCTCAAGCCGGCGCCGGGGTATCGGCCGACCCTTAAACTGGTGTCGCTGGACATCGAAACCACCGAGCGCGGCGAGCTTTATTGCATTGGCCTGCACGGCTGCGGCGAGCGGCAGGTGTACATGCTCGGCCCGCCCAACGGCGATGCCACGCAGGTGAATTTCAAGCTGGAGTATTGCGACACCCGAGCAGCCCTGCTGGAAAAGCTCAATGCGTGGATGGCGCTGCATGACCCGGACGGCATCGTCGGCTGGAACGTTGTGCAGTTCGACCTGCGCGTTCTGCACGAGCATTCGCGGCGCTTGAACGTGCCGCTGCGTCTGGGGCGGGGCGGTGAGGTCATGACCTGGCGCGAACACGGTGCGCGCAACAACCATTTTTTCGCGGCGGCGGCCGGGCGTCTGATCATCGACGGCATCGAGGCGCTGCGCTCGGCCACCTGGAGTTTCCCCTCGTTCAGCCTGGAGAACGTCTCGCAGACGCTGCTGGGCGAAGGCAAGGCCATCGACAATCCGTATCAGCGCATGGATGAGATCAACCGCATGTTCGCCGAGGACAAGCCGGCACTGGCGCGCTACAACCTCAAGGACTGCGAGCTGGTGACGCAGATCTTCGACAAGACCGAGCTGCTGACCTTCCTGCTGGAGCGTGCCACGGTCACCGGTCTGCCGGTGGATCGCAACGGCGGCTCGGTGGCGGCATTCGAGCACCTGTACATCCCGCTGATGCACCGGCAGGGCTTCGTCGCGCCGAACCTGGGCGAGCGCATGCCCGAGGCCAGCCCCGGGGGCTTCGTCATGGACTCGCGTCCGGGCCTTTACGAGTCGGTTCTGGTGCTCGATTACAAAAGCCTGTACCCGTCGATCATCCGCACGTTTCTGATCGATCCGGTGGGCTTGATCGAGGGCCTCAAATACCCTGACGACAGTGACTCGGTGGAGGGCTTTCGTGGGGCGCGCTTTTCGCGGACGCGGCACTGTCTGCCGGCCATCGTCGAACGGGTCGCCGAGGGGCGCGAAGTAGCGAAGCGCGAAGGCAATGCGCCGCTGTCCCAAGCCTTGAAAATCATCATGAACGCCTTCTACGGCGTGCTGGGCTCAAGCGGTTGCCGCTTCTTCGACACTCGCCTGGCGTCGTCGATCACCTTGCGCGGCCACCAGATCATGCACCAGACCCGCCTGCTCATCGAAGCGCAGGGTTATGAGGTGATTTACGGCGACACCGACTCCACGTTCGTTTGGCTGAAAAAGGCCCATGAACAGGCCGAGGCGGCGCAGATCGGCAGCGCGCTCGTCCGGCAGGTCAATGACTGGTGGCGCGCCCATGTGAAGGCAGAATACGGCCTGGAGAGCGCCCTTGAGCTGCAGTTTGAAACCCACTTCAAACGCTTTCTCATGCCGACCATTCGCGGTGCCGAGGAGGGCAGCAAGAAGCGCTATGCGGGCCTGGTCACCCGGGCCAATGGCCAGGACGAAATGGTCTACAAGGGCCTTGAAGTGGTGCGCACCGATTGGTCGCCGCTGGCCCGCACCTTCCAGCAGGAGCTGTACCTGCGGATCTTCCAGCGCGAGCCGTTCCAGGAATACATCCGCGATTACGTGCGCCGGACCCTGGCCGGCGAGCTGGACAGCCAGCTCATCTACCGCAAGCGCCTGCGCCGGGCCCTCGACGATTACGAGCGCAATGTGCCGCCTCACGTGCGCGCGGCGCGCCTGGCTGATGCCTACAACCGTCAGCAGGGTCGACCGTTGCAGTACCAGAATCGCGGGTGGATCAGCTACGTGATCACCGTCGCCGGCCCCGAGCCGCTGGAAGTGCGCACCGCGGCCATCGACTACGACCACTACATCAGCAAACAGCTGCAACCGATTGCTGATGCGATCCTGCCGTTCGTGCTGTCGCGCACCCTCGATCTCAGCGCTCAGGACCAGTTCAGTTTCGACTTCTAGTGCAGCCGTCCTGTGGCGCCTCCAGACTGCGCCTGACGGTCAAGAGTGGGTGACTGATGACACCTGCTTCGCCGGACTGGTGAATAAGGGACCACCACCGCGATCGATCAGGTCAGGACATCACCAGCGCCTGGCTGCGCAGCCTCGCGATGTCCTTTTTCGGTGGCGCACCGAACAGCCGGCCGTACTCGCGGCTGAACTGCGACGGGCTCTCGTAACCGACTTTGAAGGCGGCGCTGGCGGCATCCAGATGTTCGTTGAGCATCAGGCGGCGGGCTTCGTTCAGGCGCAACCATTTCTGGTACTGCAGCGGGCTCATCGACGTCAGGTTGCGAAAATGCAGGTGGAAATTCGGCGCGCTCATCTGCACGCGTGCCGCCAGGTCCTCGACGCGCAACGCCGCCGTGTAGTTGAGCTTCAGCCAGTCGATGGCCCGGGCGATCCGGTGACCCTGGCTGTCGACGGAGGCGATGTGCCGCAGCAACGGCGCTTGATCGCATTTGAGCAGCCGGTAGTGGATTTCCCGCTGCAGCAAGGGCCACAGGACGGGGATGGCCTCAGGCTCCTGCAGCAGTTCGACGAGCCGGCCGACGGGGTCGAGCAACCCTGAGGTGAGGGACGCAATGCCGGCGCTTTTGCGCACGGGGCGTTCTTTGGGCGTCGGCGCGTTGCCCTGGGCAATCAGCTCGGTCAGCGTGCGCAGGTCGAGCCTGAACACCAGCCCCAGACACGGGACGTCCGCGCTGGCGAGGGTCACGGCGGAGTTGGCCGGCAGGTCCAGCGAGGTGATGAGAAAGCGCGTCGTGTCGTAAGGGTAGACGTCGCCACCAATCACCATTTCCTTGGCGCCCTGAACCACCAGCACGATGCTCGGCGCCAGGATACAGGTGACTGGCGGCGAGGGCTCGTCGCGACGAAACAGCCCCAGACCGTCGATGGTGGTGGGAAAGTCCCCCGGGCCGGGTGTCATGGCACCGATGATGCTCACCAGCGAAGCCAGTGATGCCTGCGATGCAGCATCGGCTGCGCCGGAGTCGGTTATCGAAGGAAGTGGTGGCATGGCTGCGGCCCTCTGGATCAGGCCGGCACTGTACGTGCGCGGCAAAACGGCTGTCCAGCCGACCGCAGCGGGTCTGATCGGATCAGGCAAGAAAACCACCGGATCGCTCTACTGGTTCACCCGGCATCGCCATGACTATGTGCATCGCACACTCATCGCGCCGTGCCGGCGCCGGAGACATTCATGAAACGACTGATGATAGGACTGGCCCTGCTGGCCAGCTCCTTCGTAACGATGGGGGCCGACATGTCCAATGGAGCTGACAATTTCTACGTGAGCGAACAAGTCACCCGGCAAAAGGTGACGTTCAACAACCAGTACCAGCTGAAGACAGTCGGCAATCTGTTCGTGCCGAAAAACATGATCAGCGGGCGGCAATACCCGGCGATCATCGTCGGCCACCCCATGGGCGCGGTGAAGGAGCAGAGCTCCAACCTGTATGCACAAAAGCTGGCAGAGCAGGGGTTCATCACCCTGGCGATCGATCTGTCGTATTGGGGTGAGAGCGAAGGCCGACCGCGCAACGCGGTTGCGCCGGAAATGTACGCCGAGGATTTCAGCGCGGCGGTTGATTACCTGGGTAGTCAGGGCTTCGTGAATCGCGAACGCATCGGCGTGCTGGGTATTTGCGGCAGCGGCAGTTTCGCCATCAGCGCCGCGAAGATCGACCCGCGCATGAAGGCCGTGGCGACGGTCAGCATGTATGACATGGGCGGGGTCAATCGCAATGGCCTGCAGCATTCAGTCAGCGTTGAACAACGCAAGGCCGCGATTGCCGCGGCGGCTGCACAGCGTGATGTCGAGTTCGCCGGCGGCAAGACCCTTTACACCAGCGGCACGGTGGACGCGCTGACGGAGAAATCCAATCCCATCGAGCGCGAGTTTTATGATTTCTACCGCACGCCAAGGGGCGAGTTCACGCCGTCGGGTCAGTCGCCGCTGTTGACCACTCATCCCACGCTGAGCAGCAACGTCAAGTTCATGAACTTCTACCCGTTTGCTGACATCGAGACGATCTCGCCGCGGCCGATGCTGTTCATCGCCGGTGAAGACGCACACTCGCGTGAATTCAGCGAAGAGGCCTATCGCCTTGCCGGTCAGCCCAAAGAGCTGGTGATTATCCCCGGCGCCGGGCATGTGGACCTGTACGACCGGGTCGATCTGATTCCTTTCGCCCGGCTGACCTCTTTTTTCCAGACCCACCTGAAATAAGCACCGACGCGTGTGCTTGCCGGGTAATCCGGCGAGCCGTCGGATCGGCCATTGAGGCCGGGCGCGCAGTTGGGCGCGTCTGCGGTGGATAACAGGCCCCTGCAATCTGCCAGGGGTTGAAACATGTAGGAGTTTTTCATGGGCACCCCTGCTGCACCGTTTACTGCTGTGACCCGCCACGTATGGGGCGCTGTGCTGGCCATGGCCCTGTGCGCGTTCGCGCTGGTGGCTTCGGAGTTTTTGCCGGTCAGTCTGCTGACGCCCATCGCTACTGACTTGAGCCTGAGTGAAGGGCAGGCCGGGCAGGCGATCGGCATTTCGGGTTTCTTTGCGGTGATCGCCAGCCTGTTCCTGTCGACGCTGACGCGGGGGCTGGACCGCAAACCGGTCCTGCTGAGCATGACCGTGCTGCTGGTGATTTCCGGGATCATGGTCGCCTTCGCGCCGAATTATCCTGTACTGATGCTGGGCAGGGCGGTGTTGGGCATCGCGATTGGCGGTTCATGGTCGATGAGCACCGCGGTGATGATGCGCATCGCACCTGAGTCGGTCGTGCCCAAAGCCATTGCGATGGTCCAGAGCGGCACCGCGCTGGCCACCGCCGTCGCCGCGCCCTTGGGCAGCTTTCTGGGCGGCCTGATCGGCTGGCGCGGTGCGTTTTTCTGCGTGGTGCCGCTCGCCGCGCTGGCGCTGTGCTGGCAGGCGTTTACCCTGCCGCGCATGCCCAGTGAACGCGGCGCCGGGTCGGCAACGGACGTGTTCCGTTTGCTCGGCCGTGCCAAGGTGTTCTACGGCATGGTGGCAGTGGCTTTGCTGTTCATGGGGCAGTTCGCGCTGTTCACCTACCTGCGGCCGTTTCTGGAATCGGTGACCGGGGTGGACGTGCCGGGCCTGTCGATGCTGCTGCTGATCATCGGCGTCTCGGGGTTGGCCGGCACCCTGCTGATTGGCGCGCTGCTGGCCAGGCATCTGTACCGGGTGCTGATGGTGATTCCGTTGCTGATGGCCGTTATTGCCGTCGCCCTGGTGGTCTGCGGTCAGTCATTCGGCATGACCGCCGTGCTGCTCGGCGCCTGGGGCCTGATCTCGACCTGCGCACCGGTGGGCTGGTTTACCTGGTTGACGCGCACCCTGCCCAGAGACGCCGAGGCGGGGGGCGGTCTGATGGTAGCGGTCATCCAGTTGGCAATCACGCTGGGCGCGACCGCAGGCGGTTGGCTGTACGACGGGGTCGGCTACAGCGCGACGTTTATCGCCAGCGGGGTGTTGCTGCTGATGGCCGGCGTGCTGGCGTGGAAGGTGTCGCGCACGGCGGTTTGAGGCTCAGGTGTGACACGGCGCGCTGCCAGGCGGCAGCACGCCTGGGCGTCACTCCTTAACGTCCATGAAGTCCTTCGCCCAGGCCACATAGCTTTCCGGGAAGGTGTAGGTGTGGGTCAACTCGGTGGCGCTGTGGTTCGAGGTGCTGTGCGTGACCTGACGTTGCGCGCGAAGGCTGTCGTAGGTGGCCTTGATTGCCGCAAAATAGGCGGCATGGCCGGCAACCACCACCCGCACGCCGCAGTCGGCGAGGCGTTGGCGGTCGTTGAGTTTCGGGTTGCCGTACGTCACCAGCATCAATGGGACGCTGAGCTTTTCCGAAATCTGTTCCAAGTGCTCGAAGTCCTTGATGCCGACGATGCAGATGCCATCGGCACCGGCTTTTTCATAAGCCAGGGTGCGTTCGATGATGTCCTGTACCGGCAGGACTCCGGCGTTGGTCCGCGCCACAATCGACAGTTCCGGATCGACCCGGGCTTCCAGCGCGGCCCTGACCTTGCCAATGCCTTCTTCGATGGACACCAGGTCCGTCGACTTGCGCCCGAATTGCGCGGGCAGCAACGTGTCTTCGATGGTCAGCGCCGCCACACCGGCGCGTTCGAGCTCTTCAACGGTGCGCATGACATTCAGCGCGTTGCCATAGCCGTGGTCGGCATCGGCGATGAAGGGCAACTGCGCAACGCGACCGATGCGCGTGGCCTGCTCGACGAATTCACTGAGGGTGATCAAGGCGAAATCCGGCGCGGCCAGCACCTGCAGCGACGCCACCGACCCGCCCAGGATACCGACCTCGAAACCCAGATCGGCCGCGATACGCGCGGACATGGGATCAAACACCGAGGCCGTCTCGACGCATTGCTGCGACGCCAACTGCTCACGGAATTTGCGACGCAAAGCGGAGTGGGAAATTCTGGACATAGGGCTTCCTGATTCTGGCGTCATCGAAATGCCGGCAATGCTACCGCAAATTTCGGCTGAAACGACTCACCTCGACGAGCGACGTGCGCGGTTTGATCAAATATCACACGGTCATGAATTCCCACAGCGTTTGAAGTAAAGACCGCAGCGATGCGTCGTCGTCGGTGAGGCGACGAAACACAGCTGGAGAGGTATACCACCAAGTGGTAGATTTCTCTCTTGGCGTAGGTGCACCGATATGACGGAAAGGGTTTTCAAAACGAAGGGCTTCAGCGCAGCGGCAAAGAAGGCGCTCATAGACGACGATGAGCTGTGCAACGCGCTGGAGGACGTCAGGAACGGCCAAGCAGATGACTTGGGAGGTGGGGTCTGGAAGAAGAGACTCAACAATAATCGTCATCGCTCGATCATTTTGGCCAAAGGCCGGTTTTACTGGATTTACCAATTCGTGTTTGCGAAACAGACCCAGTCGAACATCAGCAAGCAAGAACTCCTCGCCTTCAGGAAACTCGCCAAAGTTTACGAAAAAATCAGCTGTCACCACGTTCAGATGTTGCTGGATCGTCGGGAGCTAACGGAGATATGTCATGCGAAAGAAAATTGAAAGCGAGGCGCTCGCGTCCGTGCACGAGTCAGCCGAGGCGTTGTTGGCGATTGGCGCCATCGATAAGGCGACGATGCGCGAGTTCGACCAGTGCTGCATCGCCGAGATGCCTGCAGAGATCAACCCCGCGCAGATCAAGGAGATCCGCGAGCGCAGCCACGTAAGTCAGCCGGTATTTGCGCGTTACCTCAACACCAGCACATCCACGATCAAGCAATGGGAGGCGGGGTCCAAGCGGCCAGGCGGCATGGGCCTCAAGCTGCTCAGCATCGTTCAGAAGCACGGGCTGCAGATATTGGCTTGAGGCAAGACTATGAGTCGGGGGGCGTGCTACCGACCGACCTGCGTAGCGCTGCCTCAATGGCAGCCACAAATAAAAACGCAAGCGCTTGCGTGAATCGATTCAGCTGTTCTAGAGTGTTTCAAAGTAATTCCCGAGCGCCGCCCGATAGAGGCGGCCCGAACATAAAAACAAGAAACCCGGAGTTCTGCATGAAGTTAGACAGGTTCAGCTCGTCTGCTTGCCCACCACGCGTCTCGTCCCCGGCCATCCTTGTGTTTCCTCTGGTCACTCAGCCGTGAGTGCCGTTCCGTTGACCTCGCCTCAATCCGCCCCTCAGCCCGTACTGGAAATGCGCGCCATCTCCAAGACGTTCAACGGTCTGCGCGTGCTCAAAAACGTCGCCCTCAAGGTGTACGCCGGTGAGGTGCATGCCTTGATGGGCGAGAACGGCGCCGGCAAGTCCACGCTGATGAAGATCCTGTCCGGCGCTTATCAGGCCGATGCCGGTGGAGAAATTTGCATCGAGGGCCAGACACTTGGCGCGTTCAATCCGCTGACGGCAAAGGCGCGCGGCATTGCCGTGATTTATCAGGAACTGAGCCTCTGCCCGAACCTCAGCGTGGCCGAAAATATTTACCTGGGCCGCGAGCTTCGGCGCGGCTGGAGCATCGATCGCAAAGCGATGGAAGCGGGCTGCGTTGAGGTGCTGGTGCGGCTGGGCGCCGATTTCAAACCGTCGACCAAGGTCAGCGTGCTGTCGATTGCCGAGCGGCAGTTGGTCGAAATCGCCCGAGCGCTGCACGCCAACGCCAAAATCCTGGTGATGGACGAGCCGACCACACCGCTGTCGTCGCGCGAGACCGACCGGCTGTTCGCGCTGATCAAACAACTGCGCGACCAGGGCCTGGCCATCATTTACATCAGCCATCGCATGGCCGAGATCTACGAGTTGTCCGACCGGGTTTCGGTGCTGCGTGATGGTGAATACGTCGGCATGCTGGAGCGCGACGGGCTGTCCGCCGAAGCCTTGGTCAAGATGATGGTGGGCCGTGATCTCTCCGGTTTCTACAAAAAAGAGCACGCCGCCTACGACCCCGGCGCAGTGGTCATGCGGGTGCGCGACATGGCCGACGGCAAGCGCGTCAAGCCGTGCAGTTTCGACCTGCACGCCGGGGAGGTGCTGGGCATTGCCGGGTTGGTCGGGGCAGGGCGCACCGAGCTGGCGCGCCTGATCTTTGCCGCCGATGCGCGCGTCTCCGGCAGCCTGGAAGTGGCCGGCAAAGCGGTCACTGACCTGCGCGATCCTGCCGACGCGATTCGTGCGGGGGTGGTGTACCTGACCGAAGACCGCAAGGCCCAAGGGCTGTTTCTGGACATGAGTGTGCGCGACAACATCAACGTCTGCGCCTGCGTGCCGGATGCCCATGCCGGCGGCGTACTGGATCGCGGGCGTGGAGCGCAGCGGGCCATTGAGGCGATTCGCTCGCTGTCGATTCGGGTGGCGTCGGGCAAGGTGAACGTTGGCGCGCTGTCAGGCGGCAATCAGCAGAAGGTGCTGCTGGCGCGGCTGCTGGAGGTCAAACCTCACGTGCTGATACTCGACGAACCCACACGCGGCGTGGACATCGGCTCGAAGTCGGAAATCTACCGAATCATCAATGAACTGGCCAAAGCCGGCGTCGGCATCGTGGTCATCTCCAGTGAGCTGCCGGAAATCATCGGCACCTGCGACCGGGTCCTGATCATGCGCGAAGGCGAGTTGGTGGCCGAAGTCGGCGGCGCGTCCGGCCAGGAAATCTCCCAGGAGCGGATCATTGATCTGGCAACCGGAAGTGCGCAGGTGGCGCATGCCTAGACCCATCCCTCAGGTCCGACACGAAACCTGTAGGAGCGCGCTTGCCCGCGAAAGCTGTTCGGCAGCGCCCAATGCATCGCCTGACACCGCGCCATCGCGGGCAAGCGCGCTCCTACAGATAATCGCTTCTTCATCACCTTTGATGGCCAGGCGCTGGGACGTGCGCAGGTGGTGCATGCCTAGACCTCTCTTTCACGGTCGACACGAAACCTGTAGGAGCGCGCTTGCCCGCGAAAGCTTTCCGACAGCACCCAATGTATCGCCTGACACGGCGCCATCGCGGGCACGCGTTCGCCTACAAAAAACTGTCTTTCATCAACAACAATAAAAAGGAACCCAGGCCATGAGTCTGCCCCTGGAAAATTCGCCCACCGTTGCCGCCATCAGCAAACGTGAACGCGTGCGCGAACTGATGCGCACCGTTGGCATGCTGCCTGTGCTGGTGCTGTTGTTGATCGGTTTTACGCTGATGACCGACACCTTCATGAGCTGGCAGAACCTGTCGATCATCACCCAGCAGGCCTCGGTCAACGTGGTGTTGGCGGCGGGGATGACGTTTGTGATCCTGACCGCCGGCATCGACCTCTCGGTGGGCGCCATTCTGGCGGCCTCGGCGGTGGTTGCGCTGCAAGCGTCGATGTCGCCGCAGTTCGGCATGTTCGGGATCGCCGCAGGCATCGGCTTCGGTCTTTTGCTGGGTCTGGTGAACGGCGGTCTGATTGCTTTCATGCGCCTGCCGCCGTTCATCGTCACCCTCGGTGCGCTCACCGCCATGCGTGGCCTGGCGC
This sequence comes from Pseudomonas sp. ME-P-057, assembly GCF_030208975.1. NCBI lineage: Bacteria > Pseudomonadati > Pseudomonadota > Gammaproteobacteria > Pseudomonadales > Pseudomonadaceae > Pseudomonas > Pseudomonas sp. ME-P-057. The sequence continues at coordinate 25,968 of NZ_JARVSX010000015.1, read as the reverse complement.
GTTTGCTGGCCGACGACAAAACCGTTTTCAACCCGGACCTGCCGTTTGCCTTCATCGGCAACGACTCGGTGCTCGGTGTGCCGTGGCTGGTGATCATCGCCGTCGCGGTCATCGTGGTCTCGTGGTTCATCCTGCGCCGCACGGTCATGGGCGTGCAGATCTACTCGGTGGGCGGCAACCCGGAAGCGGCGCGGCTGTCCGGGATCAAGGTGTGGAAGGTATTGCTGTTCGTCTACGCCGTCTCCGGCGCCCTGGCCGGGCTCGGCGCCGTGATGAGTGCCTCGCGCCTGTTCGCCGCCAATGGCTTGCAACTGGGCCAGTCTTACGAGCTCGATGCCATCGCCGCGGTGATCCTCGGCGGCACCAGCTTTACCGGCGGGGTCGGCACCATCGGCGGCACGCTGATCGGCGCGCTGATCATCGCCGTGCTCACCAATGGCCTGGTGCTGCTTGGGGTGTCCGACATCTGGCAGTACATCATCAAGGGCATCGTGATCATCGGCGCGGTGGCGCTTGATCGCTATCGCCAGTCCGGTGCGCGAACCTGATTCACAGCTGTTGCTTGTACGCGTTTCAAAGACTCACTCTGACAATAATCACAAGAGAGCATCCATGAACTTCAAACGTAAATTCCCCGCGGTCGTGTCCCTTTGCCTGGCTGCGCTGCTGTCCCAGGGCGTCGAAGCGCGCGAACTGAAATCCGTCGGCATCAGCCTGGGGTCGCTCGGCAATCCCTACTTTGTGACCCTGGCTGACGGCGCCAAGGCCAAGGCCCTGGAGCTCAATCCCAACGCCAAGGTCACGGCCGTGTCCGCCGACTACGACCTGAGCAAGCAGTTCTCGCAGATCGATAACTTCATTGCGTCGGGCGTCGATTTGATCCTCATCAACGCAGTGGACCCGAAGGCCATTGCCTCGGCCATCAAAAAAGCCCAGGCCGCCGGTATCAAGGTGGTCGCCGTGGACGTCAGCGCCACCGGCGTCGACGCCACCGTGCAGACCGACAACGTGGAAGCCGGGAAACTTGCCTGCCAGTTCATCGTCGACAAGCTGTCGGGCAAGGGCAACGTCATCATCCAGAACGGCCCTCAAGTCACCGCCGTGACCGACCGCGTCACCGGGTGCAAATCCGCATTCGCCGCAGCGCCGGACATCAAGGTGCTGTCTGACGACCAGGACGCCAAGGGCTCGCGCGAAGGTGGCCTGAACGCCATGCAGGGTTACCTGACGCGCTTCCCGAAAATCGACGGTCTGTTTGCGATCAACGACCCTCAAGCCATCGGCAGTGACCTGGCCGCCAAGCAGCTCAAACGCAGCGGCATCATCATCACCTCGGTCGACGGTGCACCGGACATCGAGCAGGCCCTAAAAGCCGACACCTCGATCCAGGCCTCGGCGAGCCAGGACCCGTGGGCGATGGCGCAGCAGGCCGTGGTGATCGGCAATGACTTGCTCAACGACAAGAAGCCGGCCGAAGCAGTGACGCAACTGACGCCCAAGCTGATCACCCGCGACAACGTCGGGTCCTACACCGGCTGGTCGAGCAAGCGCTGAGACGCTGTCATTAAGGAGTCACTGCGGTGATCAAAATGGAGGACGTGGCGCGGCAGGCGCGGGTCTCGACGTCGACCGTCTCCCACGTGCTCAACGGCACGCGCAAGGTCAGCGTGAAGACGGTGGAAGCAGTGCAGCGAGCGGTCCGGGACTTGGGTTACATCCCCAACACCCTGGCGCGTTCGCTGGCACGCTCGCGCAGCCACACCATCGGCGTGGCGATCTCGGCGCTGTCGAACCACTATTTCAGCGAAACGTTGCATGCCATCGAAACCGAATGCGCGCGCCACGGCATCATGATGCTGTTCGTCGATACCCATGACGACCCGGATCAGGAGCTGCGCGTGGTGCAAGCTCTGCATCACCGCCGCGTGGACGGCATTCTGCTCGCGCCGTCCAGCGACCCGCAGCATGCGGCGCTGAAATACCTCACCGGCAATGCCATTCCCAGCGTGCTGGTGGACCGAATGGCCGTCGAAGGTTTTGATCAGGTCGGCGTCGAGAATCGTCAGTCCACGGGCGAACTGGTGGACCATCTGGTCCACCACGGGCACCGGCGCATCGGCATGATCGCCGGGCATCGCGGCCTGAGCACCACCGAGGAGCGGATCGAAGGCTATCGTATGGCGCTTGATCGTGCGGGTCTTACCTGGGACCGACAATTGCTGGTCGATGGTGAATCCAACAGCGAGTCGGCGCGTGTCGCCACCACCACACTTCTGCAGCTGGAGACGCCGCCCACTGCGATTCTGGCGGCCAATAACCTGATGACCATCGGCGCCATGCACGCCTTGCGTGATGCCAACATTGCCGTCCCGGAGCAAATGGCCCTGGTCGGTTTTGATGATTTTGATTGGGCGGATTTTTTTCTGCCGCGCCTGAGTGTGGTTGCTCAGCCAGTCCAGGCCCTCGGCGCGCGGGCGGTGCAGCTGCTGCTGCAACGCATCGAAGACCCGGACGGCGAGCGCCTGACCGAGCAATTGGCACCCACCTTACGCATTCGCAATTCGTGCGGCTGCCGCTGACTCGCCTCATTGAGCCGCTGTTTACTGGCCAGGCGCATTGCCGCAGTCGGTGGTTGAAGACAGGAACCTGAATGCAATGAACGACGCTGTTTCTCTGGGCATCGACCTCGGCACCTCCGAGCTCAAAGCCATTTTGCTGGACGCCAAAGGGGCGGTTCTCGCGCAGGCGGGTGCGCGTATCGACATCAGCCGCCGCCAGGCTGGCTGGTCGGAGCAGAACCCCGCCGACTGGTGGCACGCATGCTCTTCGGCGCTGGAGCGTTTGCGCCAACAGTCGCCCGAGGCCTGGGCCCGGGTAGCGTGCATCGGCCTGTCGGGTCAGATGCATGGCGCAGTGCTGCTGGATGCGGCGGAGCAGGTGCTGTATCCGGCGATTCTCTGGGACGACTCCCGTGCCGTGCATCAGGCGGCGCAACTCAATGAGGATTACCCCGATTACGCGCAGGTCACCGGCAGCCTGGCCATGGCCGGACTCACCGCGCCGAAGCTGTTGTGGATGCAGCAAAACGAGCCCGAGGTATTCGCGCGTATTGCCAGCGTGCTGTCGCCCAAGGATTACCTGCGCTTGCTGCTGACGGGCGAGCAAGTCAGTGACATGTCGGACGCCGCCGGGACCTTGTGGCTGGATGTGGCGCAGCGCCAGTGGTACGCGCCGATGCTTCACGCCACGGGTCTTTCGGTTGAGCACATGCCGAGGCTGCTGGAGGCTAACGAATGCTCTACCGGACTGAGCGCGCAAGTGGCCGACATGCTCGGCCTGGCTCCGAATCTTCCGGTGGCGGCGGGGGGCGGGGACAACCCGGTCTCGGCCGTGGGCATCGGTGCGGTCAATGCCGGTGATGCCTTCGTCACCCTGGGCACCAGCGCAGCGATTGTGGCGATCACCGACCATCCGGCCGGCAATCCGGGCAGCGCGGTGCACAGCTTTTGCCACGCCTTGCCGCAGCGCTGGTACACCATGGGCGCGATGCTGACGGGGGCGAGCGCCCTGCGGTGGGTGACGCGTTTGTTGGGCCAGCCCAGCGAGCAAGCGCTGCTCGATCAGGTCCGTGCCGCGCTGCCGGGGGATCAGCCGGTCAGCATCGGCAATCCGTTGTTTCTGCCCTATCTGGCCGGTGAGCGCACGCCGCACAATGATCCACTGCTGCGCGGCGGTTTCATGAACCTGGGGCATGACAGCACGCCGGCGATGCTGGGTTACGCGGTGCTCGAAGGCGTCGGCTTCGGCTTGCTGGACGCGATGAACGCAGCGCTGTCGGCTGGCGCCACGGTCGACGCGTGTGCGCTGGTGGGCGGCGGCGCGCGCAGCGAATACTGGGCGCAGTTGCTGGCCAACATCCTCAACCGCGAGGTTTACACCCTGCACGGCAGTGAGCTCAGCGCCTGCATCGGCGCGGCGAAGCTGGGATTCATGGCGATCGGGCAGGGCGCCGGGTTGCTGGCGCAAGGGATGCCGGTGAAGACCCGCTATCAACCGATGCCGGCGGTGCAGGAAGTGCTGAGAGCGCGTTATGGCAAGTTCAAAGGATTGCTGGCAGCCGCGCAGGGACTGCGTGAATGAGATTCGTAAGTGCGGGTGATCATCCCCAGTGACTGCATGCGATCCCTTAGTAGGACCGGCTTTAGCCGGGAAGAGGCCAGTTGGAGCACCTGTGATTTCTGCTGATTGTGATGATCGTTCCCACGCTCAGCGTGGGAATGCATCCCCTGACGCTCTGCGTCAACCATGAGACGCGGAGCGTCCAGTCCGGTGTTCCCACGCAGAGCGTGCGAACGATCAGAGTCAAAAGCTTCCCGGCTGAAGCCGGTCCCACCGACTGCATGCAGTGCTGCCGATTTCCTGGGGGCCCACTGACTGCATGTGGTGCTGCTGACTGCATGCGATCCCTGAGTGGGACCGGCTTTAGCCGGGAAGAGGACAGTCGGGGGCACTTGTGATTTCTGCTGATCGTCATGATCGTTCCTACGCTCCGCGTGGGAATGCATCCTCTGACGCTCTGCGTCAACTATAGGACGCGGAGCGTCCAGTCCGGCATTCCCACGCAGAGCGTGGGAACGATCAAGGTCAAAGGCTTCCCGGCTGAAGCCGGTCCCACCGACTGCATGCAGTGCTGCTGATTTCCTGGGGGCCCACTGACTGCATGTGGTGCTGCTGACTGCATGCGATCCCTTAGTGGGACCGGCTTTAGCCGGGAAGAGGCCAGTCAGGGCACCTGTGATTTCTGCTGATTGTGATGATCGTTCCCACGCTCAGCGTGGGAATGCATCCCCTGACGCTCTGCGTCAACGATGAGACGCGGAGCGTTCAGTCCGGTGTTCCCACGCAGAGCGTGCGAACGATCAGAGTCAAAGGCTTCCCGGCTGAAGCCGGTCCCACTGGATGCATGCGATCCCTGAGTGGGACCGGCTTTAGCCGGGAAGAGGACGATGGGGGCGCTGTGATTTCCGGTGATGACTCCCACTGGCTGCATGCGCTGCTCCAGCGGGAACAATTACAACGAAGGGATCAAACCTTCATCGTCGGCGGCAACTCCATCAGTTTGTCCAGCGTGATGGGCAGGTCGCGAATGCGTTTGCCCGTGGCGTGGGAAACGGCGTTGGCCACCGCTGCGGCGAGGCCGGTAATGCCGATCTCGCCGATGCCGCGTGCGCCGAACTCGTTGAGTTCCAGATCAGGGTAATCCAGCAGGATCACGTCAATCTCCGGTTGGTCGGCGTGCACCGGCACCACGTACTCGGCGTAGTTGTTGTTCACCGGCATGCCGTTGCGTTCGTCGTAATCGGTGGCCTCGAACAGCGCCATCCCTACACCCATCACAATCGCGCCTTCGACCTGATTAAGCGCGGTCTTCTGGTTGATCACCTTGCCGACGTCAATGGCGCTGACGACGCGAGCCACGCGCAGCCGCGAGATGCCCGGGTCCCAGCGCACCTCGACAAAATGCACGCCAAACGAGCGAAACGAGTGCTTGCTGGTGTCGTTCATGCCGGTCTTCGCCTCACCGAAGGCGTTGGCCTGTTTCTGTGCCTTGAGCACGTCGGCAATGGCGAACACCTTGTCGCCGCTCTTCAGCTGACCCTGCTCGAAGCTCACTTGATCCGGCTTGATCCCGGCAAAGACACCCTTGGGTGCGGTCGCAAAGGCCTTCAACTGCTCCACTGCCTGACGGGTGGCCTCGGCGATCGCCGGCAGCACGCTGGCCGTCGCCCATGAGCCGCCCGAGACCGGCGCAGGCGGAAAGGAAGAATTGCCGAGCTCGACCTCGATCTTGTCCATCGGAATGCCGGTGATGCTGCTGACCACCTGGGCAACGATGGTGTAAGTGCCGGTGCCGATGTCCTGCACCCCGCAAATCGCCCAGGCCGTGCCGTCGGCGCGCAACGACACCTGCGCTTCGGCCGGCGTGCGGTAAGCGTCCCAGTTGCAGGCCGCCATGCCGTAGCCGATGACTTCCGTGCCGTCTTTCATCGAGCCCGGCGTCGGGTTGCGCTTGCTCCAGCCAAACCGCTCGGCGGCCTGATCAATGCACTCCTGCAGGTGATTGCTCGACCACGGCAGGTTCTGGCTTTCGTCGCGCTCGGACACGTTCAGCTTGCGGAACGCCAGCGGGTCCATGCCCACCTTGTCGGCCATCTCGTCCATTGCCGATTCCAGCGCGAACAGCCCCGGGGCCGCGCCCGGTGCCCGCATGGAGGTCGGCGTGCCGCGGTTGACCTCGATGATCTTGTGGCTGACCAGCACGTTGGCGCAGCTGTACAGGCTCTTGGTCGAGGTGCCGCAGTTTTCCTTGTACGGGTCGGTGAACGACGTGGTGTTGATCGACTCGTGGCGCACCGACACCAACTTGCCCTTGTCATCGGTGGCCAGGCGCATGCGCTGGCGGGTCTCCGGGCGATGTCCGGTGGTGGTGAACATCTGCTGACGCGGGACCACCAGCTGCACCGGGCGATTGAGCACTTTGGCAGCGGCGCAGGCGGCGACTGAATGCGGCCAGATCCATAATTTGCTGCCAAAGCCGGAGCCTATGAACGGCGCCCGCACCTCGACCTTCTCCGGGATCATCCCGAAGATTTTCGCCAGCGAGTTGCGGTGCGCGACCACCCCTTGAGTGGCTTCGTAAACGATCAGCCGGCCATCTTCCCAACTGGCGACGGTGGCGTGCATTTCCATCGGGTTGTGGGTTTCGACCGGCGTCGAATAGGTGGCATCAATGCTGTGCGGCGCGGTGTCGAAGGCGGCGGCTGCGTCACCGCGCGCGTGGCCCGGGCTACCGTCCTGCAGCTTGCCAGCCTTTAAGCCCTGTTCGAGATTGGCCACCGCGTCGGCCTTGCTGTAGCTGACCTTGATCTTGTAGGCCGCAGCCCGAGCGTGTTCAAACGTGTCGGCCACCACCAGCGCGACGAACTGGCCGGCGTAATGCACCGTGTCATCCTCGAACGGCAGACGGCTTTCGTCGGACTTTGCCGCTTTGAGGATCTGCGCAAAGGACATCGGCAGCGTCGAGTTGTGGTACAGCGCCGGGAAATTACCGTGGTGCAGGATCTCCAGCACGCCCGGCGACTGGCGTGCAGCGTCCAGCTCAAGGCCGGTGATCTTGCCGCTGGCAACGGTGCTGAACACGCCGTAGCCGTATGCCATGTTGTTCAAGTGATGGTCGGAGGCATACATCGCAGTGCCGGTGACCTTACGTTGGCCGTCGATGCGACGCGGTGCCGAGCCAATGATTGCGTCAGTCATGGGTGAGTTCTCCGGTCAGGCGGTCAGGGTGCTGAGGTTGCGCACGATCGCCTGTTGCCCCAGGGCAATCTTGTAAGCGTTATGCCGATAGGCCTTGGCGCCCTTGAGCGCGATGGCGGCGACCTTGTCGAGGGTCTGCGGCGTCAGTGGCTGGCCCTTGAGCGCCTGCTCGGCTTCCACCGAACGCCAGGGTTTGGTGCCGACGCCGCCCAGCGCCACTCGCGCATCGCGGACGGTAGTGCCCTCCATGACGACGATGATCGCGCTGGACGCGAGTGCGAACTGGTAAGACGCACGATCGCGCAGCTTGAGATAGGCCGATTGGCTCCCCGCCAATGGCTTGGCCAGCACCACGTGGGTGATCAGCTCATCGTCCAGCAGTGCGTGCTCTTTCCAGGGTGTTGCGCCGGGCAGCAAGTGGAAATCGGCGAAATCGATGCTGCGCTTGCCTTTGGGGCCTTGCACCTCGACCGTCGCGCCAATCGCGACCATGGCCACGCACATGTCCGAGGGGTGAGTGGCGATGCACTGATCGCTGGTGCCCAGCACTGCATGGACGCTGCGGTTGTGCCCGTCGATGGCAGCACATCCCGATCCTGGCTCGCGTTTGTTGCACGGCGAATAGCCGTCGCGAAAGTAATTGCAGCGCACCCGCTGCATGACATTGCCGGCCGTCGTCGCCTTGTTGCGCAGCTGGCTGGTCGCACCCGACAGCAGCGCCTGGGACAGCACCGCGTAGTGCTCGACGATGTACGGGTGATGGGCCAGCTCGGTATTACTCACCAATGCACCGATGCGCACGCTGCCGTCCTTTTGCACCTCGATCTGCTTGAGCGAGAGGTGGTTGACGTCGATGACCTGATCGGCCGGCATGATGTCGAGCTTGACCAGATCCAGCAGCGTGGTGCCGCCCGCCAGAAAGAACGCGGTCTGGCTTTTCGCGTGGGTCGCCACAGCTTGTTCGACGCTGTTGGCGCGCACGTAATCAAAGGCTCTCATCAGCTCACCTCCTGCACTTTGATCCGCGCCGACTGGATCGCCGCGAGGATGTTCTTGTAAGCGCCGCAACGGCAGATATTTCCGCTCATGGCTTCGCGCACGCTGTGATCGTCGGTGCCGATGTTTTTGTCCTGCAGCAACGCCGCCGCGCTCATGATCTGCCCGGAGGTGCAATAGCCGCACTGGTAGGCATCGTGCTCCCAGAACGCTTCTTGCACCGGGTGCAGTTTGCCGTTGCGCGCCAGGCCTTCGATGGTGGTGATGTCGTCGCCTTCGTGCATCGCGGCAAGCGACAGACACGAGTTGATCGCTACCCCATTGACGTGCACGGTGCAGGCGCCGCACTGGCCATGGTCGCAGCCTTTCTTGGTGCCGGTGAGCTGCAATCGATCGCGTAGCACGTCGAGCAGCGCTGCATTGGCTGGGAGGTTCAGGGTGTGCGCCTGGCCGTTGACCTTCAGGGTCATGCGCCTTTCGTCGGCCCTCGGCGGGTCGCGGTCGTCGGCCACTGCGGCCTGGGCCTCCAGCGCCTGGGTCCAGATCGGCGCGGTTGCGGCCGCGAGGCTGGAGACGCCGATGGATTTGAGAAAATTGCGGCGGGACGGGACGGTAAACGCCTTGAGGTCACAAGACGCTTGTTCTTTATCGGGGCGATCAGGCTGGTCGGTCATGAACGGGTTCCTCGTCAGCAGTGGGTCAGACCTGGCGGCCGACGGTGGGCGGACGCACGGGCAGGGACGGCAGGTAGAGCGGCAGGCGGTACGGCTGGGGGCAAACACAGTGTTTTACGTGACTGCGGCCATCAACAATAACCAATGTGCAGGCTCGGCATTCAGCCGAATCAGTGCATGCACTTGTGAGTCGTTTTCATCAATCCGTGGCGCTTATGTCAGCAGCGAGGGCTGGCGTTTGAGGGATCAGTAAAAGCAGGCGGTGCTGGCCTTGGCACACAGTTGTGACCGAAGCGCCGGGGGATGGTTGCGGATATTTATGAAGCGAAAAAAACACCGAATATTACCGCTGAACCGGGCCAGCCAAACCGACCCGGTTGCCTGGCGCATCAGGCGGCGGACGCTTGCTCTTTCAACGTCGCCATGTCGATGACGAAGCGGTACTTCACGTCACCTTTGAGCATGCGCTCGTAGGCTTCGTTAATGTCCTTCATGTGGATCATCTCGATGTCCGAAACGATGCCGTGCTTAGCGCAGAAATCGAGCATTTCCTGGGTTTCCTGAATGCCGCCAATCAGCGAGCCCGCCAGGCTGCGACGCTTGAAAATCAGGTTGAACACGGTGGGCGAGGGGTGCGGTTGATCCGGCGCACCGACCAGAGTCATGGTGCCGTCGCGCTTGAGCAGGTTCAGAAACGCGTCAAGGTTGTGAGGCGCGGCAACGGTATTAAGGATGAAGTCGAGCTGGTTGGTCTGCGTGGCCATCTCATCGGCGTTTTTCGAGACGATGACTTCGTCCGCACCCAGACGCAGGCCGTCTTCACGCTTGTTCGGCGAGGTGGTAAACAGCACTACGTGCGCGCCCATCGCGTGAGCGATTTTGACTGCCATGTGACCCAGCCCGCCCAGGCCGACGACGCCGACCTTTTTGCCGGGACCGACTTTCCAGTGGTGCAGCGGCGAATAGGTGGTGATCCCGGCGCACAACAAGGGGGCGACGGCCGCCAGATTGTCGGTGTGGGAAATCTTCAGGACGAATTTCTCATTCACCACGATCTTGTCGGAGTAGCCACCGAAGGTGTTTTCGCCACCAAAGACCGGGCCGTTGTAAGTGCCGGTGAAGCCGTTCTCGCAATATTGCTCTTCGCCTTCTGCGCAGGAGGCGCAGTGCTGGCAGCTGTCGACCATGCAACCCACGCCGGCGAGGTCGCCGACCTTGAAGTGGGTGACATTGGCGCCGACGGCCGTCACCTTGCCGACGATTGCGTGGCCAGGCACTGACGGGTAAAGCGTGTTGTTCCATTCGTTGCGCGCGGTGTGAAGGTCCGAGTGGCAGACGCCGCAGAACAGAATGTCGATCTGCACGTCATCGGCGCCAGGGTCGCGGCGCTCAATCTAAAAGGGTGCCAGTTTGTCCGTAGCTTCTTGCGCGGCGTAGCTGTAAGTCTTGATCATGGGGTGATCGTCTCCAGTGGGGCAAAAATTCGGGTAACCGCATTGAGTGACAGGCGAGCGCGTTCAAAGGTCAATGCCAAACGATGAAACACAGTCCAGCGGGCGTCTGCGCATCTGTCGATCAACGACAGGGGTTGACAAGGGATGAAAGTGGCATTTTGGCATCTAGCTGCTGAGCCGCTCGGCGGATTTTCACCAAATGTCGTGGAAAGCCTTTTTTTTCGTCGCGAATGGATAGCAAATGCGAATATGGCGCTTGCAACCTTTAGTCACACCCCTTGAAGATAGCGCAGTCCGACGCTGGCAATGGAGCGCCTATGAATTCCCCACTTTTGACCCCCGCCGGGTGCACGCTGATGGCCGACGAGCGCATGCCTGCGCCCGGCATCGCGCGCGTGGTGGAGGGCGGAATTCCAACCGGCGAAAGTTCGCTTGACGGGCTGCTTCGGGCGGCGCGCCAGACGGCGCCCGGACTCAGCTGGGGCGCTTACCGCGCCGGTCAGCAAATGCACCTGCTGGGGCAGGGCAGCCCGACCACCCCATGGCCCGCCCTGATTCCGCGTGAGGATTTCGACGGCTACTGCCGCAGGCACCAGTTGCAGCGTTGGGTCACCGGTCATGGCGAGTCGGCGCTGGGCTGGTTACTGACACCCGAGGCGGATTCGGACAGCGAATTTTTTGCCGAGCTGGCCAGCCGCCTTGGCCTGCGCCTGCAGACCGATGCCCTGGCGCGGGCGCAGGCCACTCAGCGCGTGCTGTATGAAATCACTTACCTGGCCAGTTCGACCCGCGACCGCTCGGCATTTTTGCAGGGCGTTCACCGGCAGTTGTCGACCCTGATCGACGCCGAAAACTTCTACCTGGCGCTGTACGAAAGCCACAGCGGCAAAATCACTTATCCGTATTACATCGACATCACCGACGTCGACGCGCTAGAAGCCGAGACCTACGAGTTTCTCGATCCCCATCGGTTGTCCATGACCGGCTATGTGCTGACCACCGAGCAGCCGCTGTTCGTCGACGGTGCAGCCATCGAGCGGGCGCAGAGCCTGGACCGTTTTCACTGTGTGGGGCATCGCCCGGAATTCTGGATGGGCGCCCCGCTGAAAAACGCCTCCGACGACGTCTTTGGCATGCTGGCGATGCAGGTCTACGACGTCGCCCGGGTGTACAGCGTTGAAGACCAGGAGCTGTTTCTGGTGGTGGCTCGCCATGTGGCGATGGCGTTGGACCGCATTCTTCATCGCGCGCAACTGGAAGAGACCGTTGCCCGCCGCACCCTTGAACTGTCCCGCCTCAACGACGCCCTGCGCAACGAAGTCGCCGATCGCGAGCGCGCCGAGCATCTGCAAAGTGCGCTGTTTCAGATCACCGAGCTGTCCAGTCAGCCCGGCGACATGGCCGATTTGTTCAAAAGCCTGCACGGCATCGTCGGCGAGCTGCTGTTCGCGCTCAACTTTTACATCGCGCTGTTCGACGACGCCACTGGCGAGGTGACCTTCCCCTATTACGTGGACGAGCGGCTGACCCGTCGACCTGACCCGCGCCGTGGGGAGCGTGGCTTTACCGAGTACGTGATCCGCCAGCGTCGGCCTTGCCTGATCGACAGCGACGAGGCCCGCTGGCTGGAGAGCATCGGCGAAATCACCTTGCAGAATGAGGTCAATCGTTCAAGCTCCTGGCTGGGCATCCCGTTGTTCGACGGCGAGGTGGTGCGCGGCGTGCTGGCGGTGCAGAGCTATACGTCCCACGTCAGTTACTCGCTGCGCGATCAGGAATTGCTGACCTTTGTGTCGCGCCATATCGACACCGCATTGTCACGGCGCAGCGCCGCCGAAGCCATTCACACCGCCAACCTGCGGCTGGAAGCGCGGGTGCAGGACCGCACCCGGGAGCTGGACTACGCCAACGCCAAGTTGCAGCACGAAAACGCCCACGATGCGCTGACCGGGCTGCCCAACCGCAGCCATCTGCAGCAACGGCTCAAGGAAGCCTGGCAGGACTTCTGCGCACAAGGTTCAGACCTGGCGGTGATGTTCATCGATCTCGACCGGTTCAAGATGGTCAACGACAGCCTTGGCCATCACTCGGGGGACCAATTGCTGATCCAGGCTGCCGACCGTCTGCGCCAGTGCATGCGCGACAGCGATCTGCTGGCCAGACTGGGCGGTGATGAGTTCGCAGTGCTGGCCTACGCCGCGCCGCCCGACGTCACCGTGGCGATTGCCGAACGCATCCTGCTGGCCTTCGATGTGCCGTTCTACATCGACGGCCATGCCGTGTTTTCCTCTTGCAGCATCGGCGTGGTCGGCGCCGATCTGCAGTTTCACAGCGAGCCGGCTGACCTGCTCCGTGACGCCGACACCGCCATGTACCGGGTCAAACACGCCGGGCGCGACAGCTACGCGGTGTTCAACCAGGAGGTGCGCCGTGAAGTGTCCGACCAGATGGACCAGGAAACGGCCCTGCGCAATGCACTCAAGCGCACCGACGAGTTGCTGCCGTACTTCCAGCCGATCATCGATGTGGCCAGCGGACGCATTCTGGCGCTGGAGGCGCTGATTCGCTGGCGGCAGGCGGACGGCCGGATCATCGCGCCGGGCCAGTTTCTGCCGGCGCTGGAAGGACTCCGGCTGATCGGCCGCCTGGACTTCTACATGCTGCAGCAGGTGGTGGCGATACTCGCGCACCCGGATCACGCGCACTGGCCGACCGTTCACGTCAACTGCTCCAGTTACAGCATCACCCGGCCCGAGTTCTCCAGCGAAGTGCTCGGCCTGCTCAGCGAGCATGGCGTGGCGCCGTCGCGCATTTGTCTGGAGCTCACCGAAGGCGCGCTGGTGGCCGAGCCGGAACTGGCACGCCAAGCCATGAAGCACCTGGCCGACAACGGCGTATCGGTGGTGCTGGATGATTTCGGCGCGGGTTTTTCTTCACTCAGCTACGTGCATCAGTACCATTTCAGCGGTTTGAAAATCGACAAGTCGTTCACCCTGGAACTCACCACCAGTTCGCGCAGCCGGGCCATCGTCCGCGCGATCGTGCGCATGGCCGAGTCCCTCGGCCTGACCGTAGTGGCCGAGGGCGTGGAAGATGCCGCGACCTTGCAGCTGCTGCGCGAGATGGGCGCAGGTCAGGCCCAGGGCTACTACTTTTCGATGCCGGTTCCCCAGGACAGGCTGGACCTCAGCACGCTGTTGTAAAAAAGCCGGCTCACCGCCCTTGCCCGACAGTGCTTGGCGCTGGAAAAAATCACGGCAGATCCTCCAAAAACCGCCGATGACGCTTGAAGTGCTCGGTTGCCTGGATGACGCGCTCATGTTCCCCGGCTCGGTCGGCGCGTGGCCCGCCTTCGGGACCTGGCGCAAGATCGAGCCGGGCCACACCTCGTGTAAGCGATAGGCGGAGTTGGGCGTGGCGATCATGTCGTGCTCGCCTTGGATCAGCACACAGGGCAGGTGGCTGATACGCTCAATATCGCGGACCAGCTGGTCAGGTTCAAGAAAAAATCCGTGGCTGAAATACCACGCGTCCAGACGTCCCATGCCCAGCGCCAGCGCCTCATCCGCGGCCTGGCTCTCCACCGACTCGGGGTTGTGCTCAAGCAGCGCGCAGCTGCCGGAGTATTTCGTCCAGCGCCGCGCTGCATCCAGTAGGCACTCCGGGTCATCGCTGGTGAGGCGCTTCAGGTAGCCCTTGAGCAAATCACCGCGCTCGGCCTCCGGTAGCCATTCGGCGAAATCCTTGTGGACCTGCGGCAGAAAGCGCCGCATGCCATAGAGAAACCAGTCGATCTCGTCCGGCGTGCCCAGCATGATCCCGCGAAGAATGAACCCCAGGCACGCTTGCGGGTGCGCTTCACCGTACGCCAGAGCGAGTGTTGTACCCCAGGACCCGCCGAGTACCAGCCATTGCTCGATACCGAGCATCTTGCGCAACGTTTCAATATCGTTGATGAGATGCTGGGTGGTGTTGTCCTTGAGTTCGGCAAGGGGCGTCGAGCGAAGCGCGCCGCGCTGATCGAAGAGCACAATGCGATAGACGTCCGGATCCCAGAAGCAGCGCTTGGAGGGGTCTGCACCTTCTCCGGGGCCGCCGTGAAAGTACACGGCCGGGATTCCGTCCGGGTTGCCGCATTCCTCCCAATAGAGCTCGTGAAGGCCATCGACCTTGAGCCGTCCGCTGGTGCGCGGTTCGGCGATGGAAGGGAACGCTGAATAAGTGATGGTGAATGATGCGTCCATGATTCTCTCCTCTCGACACACTCAACTGGGACTGAGAGGGGGACGCAGGTTTCCGCCTTCGAAGTGAAGGTCCCGCCGAGTGGCAAGGGCTTGCGATGTCGTACTCCATTGATCCTTACATCGGCAGGTTACAGCCCGCTTCACGCGCCACACAGCGTTCAATCGAGAGCTTTTAGAAACATTCCGCAACATTTCTCTTTGCAGCGAGTCAACGCATTACCTCTCTGTAAAGAATCGTTCATGAAGACGCCTCGACCCTCCGCCCGCATTAAACCGCTCAACGAGCTCCGCAACCTGAAAATGGCCCGTTCTGCCCACGCCTACGTGCGCGGCAGTACGGTGCAATTCTATGAATGGCTGCACAGCCAGTCGGGCCGGCGTCTGCCCAGCGGTCCGCCGGTGTGGATCTGCGGCGACTGCCACGCGGGCAACCTCGGCCCCACTGGCGACTCCAGAGGGCGCATCGATATTCACATCCGCGACCTTGACCAGACGGTAATCGGCAATCCCGCCCATGACCTGGTGCGGCTGGCGCTGTCATTGGCCACCGCTGCCCGGGGTTCCGATCTGCCTGGCGTCGCCACCGCCCGAATGCTCGAAGAAATGATGCAGGGGTATGAGCTGGCGTTCGAGAGTGGTGAGGATGAGGAACCCGCGCGTCCGGCGCAGGTCAAGGCCGGCATGCGCAGCGCGGTGCAACGGACCTGGAAGCACCTGGCTCAGGAGCGCATCGAAGACACCCGCCCGACCATCCCGCTGGGCAAGCATTTCTGGTCGCTGTCCCGCGCCGAGCGTGACGCCTTGAAGACGCTGTGCCTGACGCCGGAGATTCATGCGCTGGTGACGTCGCTCAAAGGCCGATCGAAAGACGATCGCGTCGAGATGCTCGATTGCGCGTACTGGGTGAAGGGTTGCAGTTCGCTGGGCCTGCTGCGTTACGCGGTGCTCTTGAGCGTGGGTGACGACGAGGATCAGGAGTATTGCCTGCTCGACATCAAGGAGGCCGTCGCCGCCGCCGCCCCGCGCACGCCGCGTGCCGGAATGCCCCGGGACAACGGCAAACGTGTGGTCGAAGGCGCCCGACACCTGTCGCCGGGGTTGGGCAACCGCATGATCGCCACGCGCATGCTGGATCATGGTTTCTTCGTGCGCGAGCTGCTGCCCCAGGACATGAAGCTTGAGCTCGATCAGCTGAGTGAGCGCGAAGCCATGAAAGCGGCCGGTTACCTGGCCCGTGTCGTGGGTCTGGCCCATGCCCGCCAGATGGACCTCGCCACACGCTCGTCATGGATGCGTGAATTGCAGCTCAACCGCTCGCAGACGCTGGACGCGCCGTCGTGGCTGTGGAGCAACGTCGTGAGTCTGGTGGGCAGTCATGAGCAGGGCTATCTGGAGCATTGCCGGCGGTATGCGCTGGAAAATTGAGGCACTGCCGAGCGTGTCCCTTGACCTCCATCTAGGTGGAGGTTCGAGACTGAACGTCCTCACGTTCAGGAACGGCTCATGACTTCTTCAACTTTTGACTTGCTCAACCCCGCTGGCTTGTACGATCCCACTCCAAACGCCTATTCCCACCTCGCGGTTGTGCCTCCAGGGGCCAGATGGTTGTTCGTCGCGGGGCAGGGTGGGGAAGACCCTCGCGGTGAGTTGTCTTGCGTGTTCGCCGAGCAGGCAGCGCAAGCGATCGCCAATGTGCGAACAGCCCTGCAGTCGAAAGGTGCCGATCTTCGCGACGTCTTCAAATTAACGCTGCTGATTGCCGACCACTCCGAGCAGCGGCTGCGAATCTGGGTGGAGCAAGCGGACCGGGCATGGGCAGGCTGCAACAAGCCGGTCTGCACCCTGATCCCGGTGCCCCGGCTGGCGCTGGACGGCATGATGATCGAAATTGAAGCCGTGGCGGCGATTGCATCGCCAACAGGCGGGCAGGACGGAGCGTAGGAGCTTGCCCGCGAAGACGTGGGCAGGCGTGACGGGACTTCGGCGGATGCACCGCAGACGGGGTACGGGCGACAGAGATGCGGCGGATTCACCGCAAGGGTACGGGCGACAGAGATGCGGCGGATTCACCGCAAGGGTACGGGCGACAGGGATGTGGCGGATTCACCGCAGACTTCGGGACGGACGACAGAGATGCGGCGGATTCGCCACCGATTTCGCGGGCAAGCGCGCTCCTACAGTTGATCTGCGTTCCGCCGGCATAATTCGCGGCGGTGGCCGGGACGCTGTTGTTCACAGCTGCCGCAATCGTCACGCCGGAATGCACGCATCACTCCATCGCGACGAAGATCCATTGTAGGAGCGCGCTTGCCCGCGAAGACGTCGGCAGGCGTGACAGGGATTCGGCGGATTCACCGCAGGGGTCAGGGCGACAGAGATGCGGCGGATTCACCACCGATTTCGCGGGCAAGCGCGCTCCTACAGTTGATCTGCGTTCCGCCGGCATAATTCGCGGCGGTGGCCGGGACGCTGTTGTTCACAGCTGCCGCAATCGTCACGCCGGAATGTATGCATCGTCAGACGTCGCGCCGGAATGCACGCATCACTCCATCGCGACCACGATCCATTGTAGGAGCGCGCTTGCCCCGAAGACGTCGGCACGGGCGACAGAGATTCGGCGAATTCACCGCAGAATTCAGTAAGGGCGACAGGGCTTCGGCGGATTCACCGCAGACGGGGTACGGGCGACAGGGATGCGGCGGATTCACCATCGATTTCGCGGGCAAGCGCGCTCCTGCAAGGGTTTTGCGTTTTATCGACATTGATCGGTACAACCCTGTAGGGACAACGTTCGATGGCGCGTTGATCAGCGCTTGCTGGTAAATTGGCGCACGTTTCGCCTGTTGATCCACAATGGCCATACTCAAGGACCAGGCGTGGCGAACCCCGTCACCGCTTAGGTGCCTGACGCTTACTCAATCCTTCCTGCTAAAGGGATGTAAACCATGCGGCAATTTGCGGTTCTCGCCTTGTTTCTCAGTCTCAATGCGTTCGCTCAGGACACGCCCCAGCCCATCGCCAAATGGACGCTCCTGGATCAGTTCGACAAGGCGTATACGCTGGATGACCAGGCTCAAGTGCTGTTGATCGCGCGCAGCATGTCCGCGGCGAAGATGGTCAATGCCGCACTTGAAGACGGCCCCGAGGGTTATCTCGAACAGCGTCATGTGGTTTATGTGGCCGACATCGAGAAAATGCCGTCGCTGGTGAAGATGGTCGCGGTGCCGGCCATGCGCTCGGCCAAATACCGCATTTTGCTGGACCGCGATGCCCGCGTGGCGTCTGCCTATGACGGCGATCGCGACACCGTCCAGTGGCTGACCGTGAAGAATGGCGCGGTCGTCCGCCAGGAGCGCTTTTCAGACGGCGAGCAACTCAAGCAGGCCATCGCCCGACTCGGTTCACAGTCCGCTAGCCGCTAAGCGCGGCCTTTTCGAAAATCTGCCGCATGTACCCGGCGATCATCGAGGCGTCGCCGTAGACCTCGCGCAAATACTGCTCGGCGCTGGACAGGTGCGAGGCCAGTTGCCGTTTGACCTTGTCTTCGCCGTACAGCGACACAAAGGTCGATTTGCCGTCGTCCTTGCCCTGATCCTTGTCACTGTCGGCGCAGCGGTCGCGCAGATCGTCGTACATCTGGAAGGCCTGCCCCAGCTCCATGGCGAAGTTCTGCAGCAGTGGTCGCTGCGATTGCGCAGCGCCGCTGATGAGCCAGGCCATGTCCATGATGGCGCCAAACAGCACCCCGGTTTTCAGGTTGTTGGTCAGGGCGATTTCGTCTGCGTCGCGACTGCGCTGACCATCGCGCAGGTCCTGGAACTGCCCGCGCACCAACCCTTGCATGCCCACCGTATTGGCCAACACTTCGACCAGCTCGGTGCGAGTGGTCGCTGCCAGGTCGCTGATAGTGGCGACCACCCCGAAGGCGCGGCTGAGCAGGGCGATGGCGGTCAGGATCGCTACATCTTCACCGAACTTGAGGTGCACCGTGGGCTGGCCACGGCGCAGTGCTGCGTTGTCCATGCACGGCATGTCGTCGAGCACCAGCGAAGCCGCATGGATCATCTCGACAGCACAGCCCAGGTCGACCGCCTGCCGTGAAGCCTGGTTGTCATGGTCTCGGTTGTTTTCTGCCAGCCCTTCAGCGGCAAGGACCAGCAGAACCGGGCGCATGCGCTTGCCCGGCGCCAGCGTCGATTCGCGCATGGCCAACGCGACCAGATCGCGCTCGTTGCCAGACTCGGGCAACAGCTCGGACAGCCGCGTTTCGATGGCCGCCCGGACGTCTCCCAGTCGTCCGGCAAAGCCCGGTTTGATTGTTGTGTCGACGTTACCTGCCATCGGTCTTTCCCTATGCTTTAGCGGTAAAACTGTTCGTCGCGGAGCGGTTCGGCGTGCGAGACCGCTCATCACGGAACGACTGCTGTTTCTTAATGCCTCAAGATACGGCAAAGTTGTACATGAAAATCGGGTTTGTACAAGATTGCGTGTGCAGAAGACCGCATCGCCGGCTAAATAATTCAGAGGCATGGAGCGAGTATGACTCACACCGAGACGGGTCGTCGCAAAGACGATCATCTTGATATCGTGCTGGACAGGCGCGCCAGCGTGCGTTCTTCCTTCTCCGGGCTGGATGACATCCGGTTCGAACATTGTGCGCTGCCCGAACTTGATCTGGACGATATCAACCTGAGCAGCTCATTGCTCGGCGTCGCGTTGCGTGCGCCGCTGCTCATCAGCTCCATGACCGGCGGAGCCGATCGGGCCACTGCCATCAATCGTCATCTGGCAGAAGCGGCCCAGGAATTGGGGATCGCGATGGGCGTGGGGTCCCAGCGGGTGGCGTTGCAGCGCGGCGGCGATCAAGGGCTGACGCGTGAACTGCGGCGCCTGGCCCCGGATATCGCGCTGCTGGGCAACATCGGCGCAGCACAGTTGATAGAACCCGATGGGCTGGACATGGCCCGGCGTGCGGTCGACATGCTTGAAGCCAATGCCCTGATCATTCACCTGAACCCCTTGCAGGAAGCGGTTCAGGTGGGCGGTGACCGGCAATGGCAGGGCATCCTGGAGGCCATCCACCGCGTAGTGCTCAGCGTCGGCGTGCCGGTGGTGGTCAAGGAAGTGGGCGCAGGGCTTTCGGCGCAAGTGGCAGTCGCGCTGGTGGAAGCCGGCGTGCAGGTCCTGGACGTCGCTGGCCTCGGTGGTACCAGTTGGGCAGCGGTGGAGGGTGAGCGTGCGCAGCACCCGGCCGACCGTGAAGTGGCCATGGCTTTTGCTCAATGGGGCATTCCCACTGCCCTGAGTCTGGCGATGGTGCGGCAGGCATTGCCCGAGACGCCACTGATTGCTTCAGGCGGCATCCGTAACGGTGTCGATGTGGCCAGGGCCATTCGCCTGGGTGCAGACATTGTCGGCCAGGCCGCTGGCGTACTGCGCGACGCGACCTTGTCTACGGCTGCGGTCATCGAGCACTTCGACATCGTCATTCGCCAGCTGCGCATCGCCTGTTTCTGCACGGGGTCTGCGGACCTGCAGGCGCTGCGCCGCGCTCGACTGCTGGCTCCCGATGCTTTGCAGTCGTTGCTGTCATGACCCATTTTGCGGTGGTTGCTCCGGCGTTCTACAGCCACTTTCAGGCGTTTCAGGCCGTGGCCGCGACGCTGATTGACCGAGGGCATCAGGTCACGTTTTTCCAGCAGGCCGATGCGCGGCGTTGGCTGACCGACCCGCGCATCGGTTTTCATGCACTGGGCGCCCTCAGTCATCCGCCGGGCAGCCTGGACGCTGCGCTGCAACGGGCCGCCTGCTCAAACAACCCGCTGCGCCTGCGGCGAGTGATTCGTGACCTGTGCGACACCACTCAAATGCTCTGCACCGAACTGCCCGCCGCGTTGGCGTCTCGGCAGATTGAGGCGTTGCTCTGTGATCAGATGGAAGCGGCAGGCGGGTTGGTCGCCGAAGGGCTGGGTTTGCCTTATGTTTCCGTGGCCTGCGCCTTGCCGGTGAATCGCGAAGCCCAGCTGCCACTCGCGGTGATGCCCTTTGCTTATGCCACCGACGAACGCAGTCAGCAGATTTTCGAAGGCAGCCGCAAAGTCTATGACTGGCTGATGCGCCCACTGGGCAAGGTCCTGCGTGAGGCTTCCCGACGCCTGGCCATCGAGCCCCGTACCGGGTTGCATGAATGCCTCTCGCCTTACGCGCAAATCAGCCAGACCATCCCCGGTTTCGATTTCCCCCGTCAGCATCCGCCCGCGAATTTCCACGCCGTCGGCCCGCTGCGCATGCCGCCTTCCGGTCGAGTCGGCGAATGGGCCATTGACCCGGCGCGGCCATTTATATTTGCCAGCCTGGGCACCTTGCAGGGCAGCCGTTACGCCATGTTCAAACGCATCGCAGCCGCCAGCCGCCAGCTGAACGCGCAACTGCTGGTGGCGCACTGCGGCGGGCTGGATACGCGACAGGAAAAGCGCTTGATCAACGCCGGAGCAACGTGGGTGACCGATTTTGCCCCCCAGCAATGGGCGCTGCAAAACGCCGACGCTGTGGTGACCCATGGCGGGCTGAACACGGTGATGGACGCTATCGTCGCGCGCACACCGATGCTGGTCATGCCGATCGCCTTCGACCAGCCAGGCGTCGCCTCACGCGTAACGCATGCGGGCATCGGTCTGCAGTTGCGGCGCGGCGCGGGGACGAGTCAGATCCGCGACCGGTTGGTGCAACTGCGCGGGCTGTCGGCCGAGCCATTCGAGCGTCTGGCGAGCGAGCTGGCACAAGCCGGCGGCACCGCCCGCGCCGCCGACATCATCGAAGCCGTGGTGCGCACGGGCCAGCCCGTGCTGGCGGGGCAGCTCTCATGACCTACGACCTGATCCTGGCCGGTGGCGGGCTGGCCAACGGGCTCATCGCATGGCGCCTCAAGCAGCTCAGGCCCGAATTGCGCGTGTTGTGCATTGAGGAACAGCCGCATATGGGCGGCAACCATACCTGGTCTTTCCATGAGGGCGATCTCAGCGCTGAGCAACATCGTTGGCTGCAGCCTTTGGTGGTGCAGCGTTGGGCCGCGTATGACGTGCACTTTCCGCAGCGCTCGCGACGACTGAACAGCGGCTACGCCAGCATCACCTCCGAGCGATTTGCGGACGTCATTCAGGCTGACCTGGGGGACGCGCTGCGCACCGGGCAGCGCATCACTCGCCTCACGCCGAGCGCCGTGGTGATGGAGAGCGGTGAGCAGCTTCAGGCGCTTGCGGTGATCGACGGCCGGGGCGTGCAGCCCACGGTGAACATGGTGTTGGGCCAGCAGGCATTTCTCGGCCAGCTGCTGCGCTTGCGAGCGCCGCATGGTCTGACGGCGCCGATCATCATGGATGCGCGTGTCGCCCAGTACCAGGGCTACCGGTTCGTCTACGTGCTGCCGTTCACAGCCGACACCCTGTTGATCGAAGACACCCATTACGTCGACCAGCATTCCTTTTCTGCCGCGCAACTGCGTCAGCACGTCGCCGAATACGCCGCTGCCCAAGGCTGGGAAATCGCCGAGTGCCTGCGCGAAGAGCAGGGCGTGTTACCGATCACCCTGGCCGGTGATTTTGCCGGCTTTTGGCGCGAGGCGGCGGGCCAGCCCCGGTCAGGTCTGCGCGCCGGTCTGTTTCATTGCACCACCGGTTATTCACTGCCGCATGCGGTCAGGTTGGCGGATTGGATCGCCGCTCAGCCGAGCCTGAATGCTGAGGCCCTCGACCGCGGCATCCGCGCCATGGCGCAACAGGCCTGGAACAGCCAGCGCTTCTACCGATTGCTCAACCGCATGCTGTTTCTGGCAGGACGCCCGGCCAATCGCTGGCAGGTCATGCAGCGCTTCTACGGGCTGTCCGAAGGCCTGATCAGCCGTTTCTATGCAGGCCGCAGCACGCTGGCCGACAAGCTCCGCGTGCTGACCGGCAAACCTCCGGTGCCGATCAACGAGGCGGTCAAAGCCGCTGTTCGCTACCTGCCCAAGCATTATGAGAATTGAAATGACCCCAGCAAAAAGCGCAATTGTGATTGGTGCCGGCTTCGGTGGCCTGGCCCTGGCCATCCGCCTGCAAGCGGCAGGTGTGCAAACGACCCTGCTGGAAAAACGCGACAAGCCCGGCGGACGTGCCTACGTTTACGAGGACCAGGGCTTTACCTTCGACGCCGGGCCGACAGTGATCACCGATCCGACGGCAATCGAGGAGCTGTTCACCGCCGCCGGCAAGTCGATCAAGGATTACGTCGAGCTGCTGCCGGTCGCGCCGTTCTACCGCCTGTGCTGGGAAGACGGCACGAAGTTCGATTACGCCAACGACCAGGCCTCGCTGGACGCGCAGATCGCTGCGCTGAATCCCAAGGACGTTGCCGGCTATCAGCGCTTTCTGGCGTACTCCAAAGCGGTGTTTCAGGAGGGTTATCTGAAACTGGGGGCGGTGCCGTTTCTGTCGTTCCGCGACATGGTTCAGGCCGGGCCGCAACTGGCGAAACTGCAGGCGTGGCGCAGCGTGTATTCGATGGTGGCGGAATTCATCGAGGACGACAAACTGCGTCAGGCGTTTTCCTTTCACTCGCTGCTGGTTGGCGGCAACCCGTTTGCAACCTCGTCCATTTACACGCTGATTCACGCCCTGGAGCGTCAATGGGGTGTGTGGTTTCCGAAAGGCGGCACCGGTGCGCTGGTGCAGGGCATGGTCAAGCTGTTCGAAGACATCGGCGGGCGTTTCGAGCTCAACGCCGACGTCGCCAGCATCGAAACCCGTGCGGCCCGCGTGACCGGCGTGCGGCTCAAGGACGGTCGGCAGATCGACGCCGACTGCGTGGCCTCCAATGCCGATGTCATGCACACCTATGCCGAGTTGCTGGGCGGGCATCCGCGCGGAGTGCAGGAAGGAGCGAGACTGAAGGGCAAGCGCTTCAGTAACTCGCTGTTCGTGATCCATTTCGGTCTTAAACGGCCGCAGCCGCAATTGCAGCACCACACCGTCTGCTTCGGGCCTCGCTACAAGGCGCTGATTCAGGAAATCTTCAAAGGCGCGGCATTGGCTGAAGACTTTTCACTGTACCTGCACGCACCGTGCATCACCGATCCGAGCCTGGCGCCGCCGGGGTGTTCGAGCCACTACGTGCTGTCGCCGGTGCCGCATCTGGGCAACGCCGAGATCGACTGGGAGGTGGAAGGGCCGCGCTATCGCGATCGCATTTTTGCCTATCTGGAGAAGCACTACATGCCCGGGTTGCGCGAAGACCTGGTCACCAGCCGTATTTTCACGCCGCTGGATTTTCAGGGCGAACTCAATGCGCACCTTGGGTCGGCGTTTTCCCTTGAGCCGATCCTGCGTCAGAGCGCGTGGTTCCGCCCGCACAACCGTGACGCCAAGCTCGGCAACCTGTATCTGGTCGGCGCCGGTACGCATCCGGGCGCTGGCGTACCGGGGGTAATAGGCTCGGCCAAGGCCACTGCTGGCCTGATGCTGGAGGACCTGCATTCATGAGTGCTGCCGACCAAGCGCTGCTTGACCATGCCACGCAGAGCATCGCGGTCGGCTCGAAAAGCTTCGCCGCGGCCTCGCGCCTATTCGACCCATTGACGCGTCGCAGCGCGGTGATGCTGTACGCCTGGTGCCGCCATTGCGACGACGTGATCGACGGCCAGGAAGCGGGGCATTCGGCGACCGTGATCAGTCAGCAGGAAGTCACCGCTCGGCTGGAGCGGCTGATCGCCCAGACCCACGCCGTCTACGCTGGAGCGCCGACGGACAGCCCGGCATTCGAAGCATTCAGCGAAGTGGTGCAGCGCCACGGCATCAAGCAGCGCTATGCGCTTGAGCACTTGGCCGGCTTTGCGATGGACGTCAGCCAGCGCGAATACCACAGTGTCGAAGACACGCTCGAATATTGCTACCACGTGGCCGGCGTGGTCGGCTTGATGATGGCGCAGATCATGGGCGCGCGTGACGAGCCGACCCTTGATCGCGCCTGCGACCTGGGCCTGGCGTTTCAGTTGACCAACATTGCGCGGGACATCATCGAGGACGCGTCGGTGGGGCGTTGCTACTTGCCTGAGCAGTGGCTGAATGAGGTGGGCATTCCGGCTGAACGTCTCGCCGAGCCTCAGTACCGGCCAGCCGTAGCGGTGCTGGCCCAGCGCTTGGTGGACATGGCCGAACCCTATTACGAAAGCGCCAATGCCGGCCTGACTGCGCTCCCATGGCGGTCGGCCTGGGCCGTGGCGACCGCCGGGTGCGTTTACCGCGAGATTGGCGTGAAGGTCAGGCAGCGTGGGGCGCAGGCCTGGGACGAGCGCGTCTCTACCAGCAAGCTGGACAAGCTGCGCCTGGTGGCGCTGGGTGCGTGGAAGGCTACTGCGTCTCGTGGTCGGCAGTGGCCGGCACGCCCTGCGCACTTCTGGCAACGTCCGGGTCGGTCTTGTGCAGCGGACCGTCATGCAGTCGTCGAAGCTGGGCGCGCAGACGACTGACGCTCGGCGCATAAAGGAAACCGAATGACACGCAGCGCTCCTTGCCCGACACGGCGTGGTGCATCAGGTGCGCCTGATACAGGCGTTTGAGGTAGCCGTTGCGCGGCACGTACTTGAAAGGCCAGCGTTTGTGCACCAAGCCATCATGGGCGACGAAGTACAGGAAGCCGTAAGCGGTCATGCCCGCGCCGATCCATTCCAGCGGATGTGCCCCCTGGGTGCCCAGCGCAATCAGCACGATGGCGAAGCCGGCAAAGACCACGGCGAACAAATCGTTTTTCTCGAACCAGCCGGTTCTCGGTTCGTGGTGCGAACGGTGCCAGCCCCACCCCCAACCGTGCATGATGTATTTGTGCGCAAACACGGCAAAGCCCTCCATGCCAATCACGGTCGCGAGAAATACAAGGGCGTTGGTCATTGTGTTCATCCGCAGGGAAGGTCTCAGCGTCAGACCCTTAAAAGGCTGACGGTGTTCGGTGCGTGATTGTCGCACGCCGCTGGCCCGCACGGAGCCCGGCTTGTCGCTTTCGCCGGGACCGCTTGCAACATGCAGCGTGACGCCCGGAGCCTTCCCGGCTAAAGCCGGTCCCACAATACCAACCGCGTTCCAATGCCGGTCCCACAGGATCCACGCGATTGCTTTTCAGTGGGACCGGCTTCAGCCGGGAAGAGGGCATCGGCAACGCCATGAATTTTGCAGCGTGACGACCGACGCCTTCCCGGCTAGAGCCGGTCCTACAGAATGCACGCGATTGCTGTCAGTAGGACCGGCTTCAGCCGGG
>NZ_JARVSX010000042.1:0-144049 GCF_030208975.1 Pseudomonas sp. ME-P-057 | reverse complement strand
GCGCGGTGTCAGAGGGATATGCGCGGTGTCAGTAGGACCGGCTTCAGCCGGGAAGGGGCAAGTCGCAGCACCTTCAATTCTGCGGCGCGACGCCCGACGTCTTCCCCGCTAAAGCCAGTCCTACAAGGGATATGCGCGGTGTCAGAGGGATATGCGCGGTGTCAGTAGGACCGGCTTCAGCCGGGAAGAGGCCAGTTGCAACACCATCAATTCTGCGGCGCGACGCCCGACGTCTTCCCGGCTAAAGCCAGTCCTACTCGAGCACCCATTCACAACCCCACAATGGATACTCCTCCCGCTGCCTTACCAGACCTGCCCTTACTGGGTTATCAACGACGTAGCGCGCCATTTCGACAAGGTCCTCTTCGGCCCTGACCCCATGATCGTGATAACCCTTCTGCCATGTGAGTGTTTTCGCGCCGTGAGCCTTGTTCACTGCGAAGGCGCTTCTCCCCTTCAGCGCTTGCATGACCGCGGGCAGTGACCCGGCCTTGAGCGCGAACAGCCAATGCAGATGGTCGGGCATAACCACCCACGCCATTGAGTGCACAACCCCAGACTCATGCAGTTGCTCCATTTCCGTGAGCACCCTGCAGGCTATCTGAGTATCACTGAATATAGGCAGGCGATTCTTGACCACTGAGGTTACAAGATAGACGTTCCCTGACTGGGAATATCGCCCGATACGGAGAGCCCGTGCATGTTTGATTTCCTGCATTCCATTGCTCCTCTTTGTGTGAGGACAAACAATAAAAGCAGAACGCGGATTCAAGTATGGATAGTGGTTGTCAGAAGATTTCTGGCGGGCGGTGATATGTCAGTAGGACCGGCTTCAGCCGGGAAGGGGCAAGTTGCAACACCATCAATCCTGCGGCGCGACGCCCGACATGTTCCCGGCTAAAGCCAGTCCTACAAGGATATGCGCGGTGTCAGAGGGATACGCGCGGTATCAGTAGGACCGGCTTAAGCCGGGAAGGGGCAAGTTGCAACACCATCAATCCTGCGGCGCGACGCCCGACATGTTCCCGGCTAAAGCCAGTCCTACAAGGATATGCGCGGTGTCAGAGGGATATGCTCGGTGTCAGAGGGATACGCGCGGTGTCAGTAGGACCGGCTTCAGCCGGGAAGTGGCCAGTTGCAACACCATCAATTCTGCGGCGCGACGACCGACGTGTTCCCGGCTAAAGCCAGTCCTACAAGGGTTATGAGCGGTGTCAGTGGGACTTTTGAGGTTGTTGGGGGGTTGGTTCAGTTACCCGCCAGGCTCGGCGGCATGCAGACGCCTGTTCCGCCGATGCCGCAGTAGCCTTGAGGGTTTTTCGCAAGGTACTGCTGGTGATATGCCTCGGCGAAATACACGGTGGGCGCTTGATCGATCTCGGTGGTGATGTCACCAAGACCCGCCTTGTTCAGCTCGGCCTGATACACATCGGCGCTTGCTTTGGCAGCCTGCAGTTGTTCAGGCGTTGTGGCGTAGATCACCGAGCGGTACTGCGTGCCGATGTCGTTACCCTGGCGCATGCCTTGTGTCGGGTTATGCAGCTCCCAGAACATCGCCAGCAGGGCTTCGTAGCTGACCTTCGCCGGTTCGTAGACCACCAGCACGACTTCGGAATGGCCCGTCAGGCCAGAGCACACTTCTTCGTAGGTCGGGTTCGGTGTGAAACCGCCTGCGTAACCCACAACGGTGCTGACCACGCCTTCACGCTGCCAAAAGCGACGTTCCGCCCCCCAGAAGCAACCCAGCCCGAAAATCGCGAACTCAACGTCCTCGAAGAACGGTCCGAGCAGAGGTTTGCCGGTGACGAAATGAGTCTCCGGCAGCGCCATGGGGGTTTCGCGCCCGGGCAGTGCCTGCTGAGCGGTGGGTAAGACGTTTTTATTCACAAGAATTTCCGAGCGCAAAACCATGAGGCACATCCTCTCTGGGACAGAACAACCAGACGCGTTGTCATTGAAACCGGTATATGGGGTCAGAATCGGCTGATGCAAATGCAGGGCGGCAAGTGTGCCGCACTGGCGCGGAGCAGGGAAGGGTGACTCAGGCGAGCGGGCCGCGTGGATAGCGACGCAACTTCTCGATCAGGTCTTCGCCAGGAATCGGCTTGTCGAACAGGTAGCCTTGCCCAACATCGCAGCGGTGGCGACGCAAGAAGGCCAGCTGTGCGGCCGTTTCGATGCCTTCGGCGACGACGGTCAGCTTGAGGTTGTGGGCCATGGCTATGACCGCTGACGTGATCTCCATATCGTCCTGATCATCAGGAATATCGCGAATGAAGCTGCGGTCGATCTTGATCACGTCGATGGGGAATTTCTTCAAATAGCTGAACGACGAATAACCCGTGCCGAAATCGTCCATCGCCAGGGTCAGGCCCAGGGTCTTCAACGACTCCAGCTGCAGCCGCGTGTCTTCGGTTGCCTCCAGCAAGAGGCCTTCAGTCAACTCCAGCTCCAGCAGCGAAGGGTCCAGTTGCTCATCGCGAAGGATAGTGGCGAGGGAGCTGACCAGCTCCGGATCGGAGAACTGCTTGGGCGACACGTTGATCGCCACGTGGAGCTTGCCGTAACCGGCAGCTGTCAACTGCTTGCTCATTCGGCAGGACTGACGCGCGACCCATTTACCGATCGGAATGATCAGCCCGGTTTCCTCCGCGACGCTGATGAACTGATCCGGGCGGATCATGCCTTTTTCCGGATGATTCCAGCGCAACAGCGCTTCCATGCCCAACAGACGACCGCTGCGCAGGCACAGCTTGGGCTGGTAGAACACTTCGAGTTCGTTCTGCGTGAGTGCGCGACGCAGGTTGTTTTCGACAAACAGCTTGTAGCTCGCCTCAGCGTTCAGCGCCTCGGTGAACACCTGAACCTGGTGCTTGCCGTTTGCCTTGGCCTTATGCAGCGCCAAGCCTGCGTTCTTCATCAGCGTTTGCGGGTCGCGGCCGTGAATCGGCGCGCAGGCCAGCCCGACCGAGCCGGTAACGCTGATCAACTGGTTATCGACAAACATCGGCTTGTCCAGCGTGCTCAGCACTTCGCTCGCAACCCGCTGGCCTTCTTCCGGGCTGGTGTCGTCCAGCAGCACAGCGAACTCGTTGCTGGCGAAACGCGCCAGGATTCCGCTGGGGTTGAGGCTGTTACGCAGGCGACGCGCGAGGCTGATCAACAGCTTGTCGCCCGTCTGATGGCCGAGGCTGTCGTTGATGCGCTTGAAGTTGTCGATGTCGACCAGTAACAGGCTGATCGGCGTTTCGACGTCCCGGGCAAAATGCTCGTCCAGCGTGCGGATGAATGCCGGGCGATTACCCAGATTGGTCAGGTTGTCGGTGTACGCCAGCCGCTCGATCCGCTGCTGAGAGAGCTTGGCCTGAGTGATGTCTTCGTAGATTCCGATGTAATGGGTCAGCTCGCGATCGTCGCCGTATACCTTGGAGATCGACAACTGGCCCCAGTACGGTTCGAGGTTCTTGCGGCGGCTCTTGAATTCGCCCTGCCAACTGTTGCCATTGACCAGGCTGGAATTGGCATCCAGCAGCAGCTCGCTGAGATTTTCCAGGGCGGGCAGTTCCGACAGAAGCTGCCCGTGGACTTCATCGGCAGGGTACTGAGTGATCTCGGTGAAACTGGGGTTGACGTACTCGACCACGCCATCGCGGTTGACCAGCAGAAAGGCGTTGGCGCTTTGCTCCACCGCGCGCTGGAATAAGTGCAAGGCGCTGGTGGCGGTACGGCGGTTGTGATTATTGATCGCGTGGGCGAACTGATCGGCCAGCTCGCCGGCGAAGGCGATCTCATCGGACTGCCACTCGCGTGGTGCACCCGTCTGTTCCAGGCACAGGACACCCACCACATTGCCGTCAATGCGCACCGCGGCGTCCAGGATGGCGGTGATGTTTTGGGTGCGCAGTCGCTGGACCAGCTCTTTAGTGCGCGGGTCCTGCTCGACATCATTGACGTCAATGGCGCGGCTGGTGTGCAGCACCTCCAGATAGCTGGGGAATTCGCTGATGTCGATCGCGTCGGTTTTGGGGAAGGTGCTGGTGTCCCGCCGATACTCGGCAATGGGCTCAAGGGTCTGACCGGTGAGGTACCACAAGCTGGCGCAGGAGATGTCGTAGATCTCGCAGGCGCTTTTGGTGATCAGTTCAGCAGCTTCCTGCAGGGAGTTACTCGTGCTGTAGCGATGACGCGCCAGGCGCAGAATCAGGCTCTGCTGCGCGCGCACCCGCTCAAGGTGCTGCAATTGTTCGTGCTGTGCCCGTTGATTGAGCTCCAGCGCGTTCTGCAGTCGGGAATTCTGTACTTCCAGATCAGGGCTGATGGCCTGCTCAGCGGATTCGGCTTGCTCATCCACCACCATTAGGTACCCGCGCAACAGATGCCGATTGCGCTGCTTATAGCCTTCGCCGATTTCCAGCAGGCTCAAGGGCCCGCGTGCGGTGTGCAGGGTATAGCGAATGACGTAATGAGCGCTGACCGCCAACTGCGTCTGCACGGCGTCATGCAGCTGATAGCGCGCCTCTGGCTCCATGAGGCTTGCGTAGGGCGAACCCACCAGCGCGCAGAGTTCGACTGCAGGCATGCTGAATTGCTTTTCGCAGTTTGGATCCAGATACAACATGGCCCAACTGGGTTCATTCAGCCGCTCGAAACGCAGCATTCCGAGCCGCGAAGGCACCGGCAATTGCGTCACGACCTCGGCCGCCGTTCTTCCGGCAGCATCAGGTTGGCTTTTCATGAAGGAACTCGCTGTCAGGGTGCTGTCGCGTACGGGCATGGAACCCGCCTTTAAATCGCGTGCCGCAAGGTTGCATCATGGCGATCGGGCTGACAAGTGAGCGCGATGGCTTAGTGCTATAAAACTGTCGGCAGACGGTTGATTCGATGTCAGTAATGGGTCGGATTGTCTGGATGAGGTCCAGGCGCTTGATAGTCGTGCATGATCAGCTATCGGCCAAGGGTTCGCCTACTGTAGGCGTCCTTTTCAAAAAGCCAAAAAAAGCCCCGCCAGTGAGCGGGGTTGAGGCACGAGCGTGGCAGCTCGAAAATTGATCGGAGCCCGTTTCGATGGAAACGGGCTCCGTACGGCTTACAGCAGAATCGTGCGGATATCCGCCAGCAATTCGCTCAGACGCTTAGTGAAACGCGCGGCGGCTGCACCGTTGATCACTCGGTGATCGTAAGACAACGACAGCGGCAGCATCAGGCGCGGCTGGAAGGCTTTACCGTCCCAGACCGGTTGCATGGTGGCCTTGGACACGCCAAGGATCGCCACTTCAGGCGCATTGACGATCGGCGTAAAGCCGGTGCCGCCGATATGGCCCAGGCTGGAGATGGTGAAGCAGGCGCCCTGCATATCGTTGGCCGAGAGCTTCTTGGACCGTGCCTTTTCAGCCAGCTCGGCCGCTTCGGCCGCCAGTTGCAGCAGGCTCTTCTGGTCGACGTTCTTGATCACAGGGACCAACAGACCTTCCGGCGTATCCACCGCGAAACCGATGTTGAAGTACTTCTTGCGAATGATCGCCTTGCCGCTTGGCGCCAGCGAACTGTTGAAGTCCGGCAGCTCCTTGAGCAGATGCGCGCTGGCTTTGAGCAGCAGTGGCAGCACGGTCAGCTTCACACCGGCTTTCTCGGCCACGGCTTTCTGTGCGATACGGAAAGCTTCCAGATCGGTGATGTCGGCTTGGTCAAACTGAGTGACGTGCGGAATGTTCAGCCAGCTGCGATGCAAACCGGTAGCGCCCAGTTGCATCAGACGCGTCATCGGTACTTCTTCGGTTTCGCCGAAACGGCTGAAATCGACTTCCGGGATCGGCGGGATGCCCATGCCGCCGGAGGCGCCGCCAGCAGCAGGCGCATCCTTGGCTTTGGTCATGATCGACTTGACGTAGGCCTGCACGTCTTCTTTCAGCACGCGGCCATGAGGGCCGGTCGCCGAAACAGCGTTCAGCTCGACGCCAAACTCGCGAGCCAGCTGACGGACAGCCGGGCCTGCGTGAACCTTGGCGCCACTGTTGGCAGGTGCAGCGGCTGGCGCGGCGGCCGGTGCAGGAGCACTTTCAGCCTTGGCAGCCGCAGCGGCAGGCGCAGCAGCGGCCGGGGCCTTGGCTTCAGCGCTCGCCGGAGCCGGGGCTGCAGCTTGCGCCGGAGCCGCAGCGGGTGCAGCACCTGCCACTTTCAATTTGAGAATCAGATCGCCGGTGCCGACTTCGTCTTCCACTTTGACGCTGATGCTTTCGACAACGCCGGCAGCAGGAGACGGAATCTCCATCGAAGCCTTGTCGGATTCCAGGGTGATCAAGGATTGATCAGCTTCAATGCTGTCGCCCACTTTGACCATCAGCTCGATGATACGAGCCTTGCCCGACGAACCGATGTCCGGGACGTGAATATCCTGAACGGTGTCCGCCGCGGCAGGTGCAGCTGCAGCCGCTGGCGCAGCTTCGGCTTCTGCAGGTTTTTCCGCTGCGGCAGCAGGGGCTGGCGCGGCAGCAGCAGGTGCGGCAGCAGGCTCGGCAGCCGCTTCGCCTTCGACTTCCAGTTCGAACAGCTCGTCGCCTTCTTTCAGACGGTCGCCCAGCTTCACTTTCATCGCCTTGATGACACCGGCCTTCGGCGCAGGGATTTCCATGCTTGCCTTGTCGGACTCCAGCGTCAGCACGCTCTGGTCAGCCTCGATGCGATCACCGACCTTGACCATCAACTCAATGACTTCACCTTCACCGTTGCCGATGTCGGGTACGCGAATTAACTCACTCACAATGTCTCTCCTTAGGAGAACCTGTTCCTCGACTGCGCCGATCCATCTGCGACGAAACAGCCTGGATGCTCATTTACCGGAGTAAATTCCGCATCGGCGGCTGTTTCGCGCACGTCTCAGCGCTCTATTCGATCGTTACGCAGACCTTAGCAGTCCAGCGGGTTGCGCTTCTCAGGATCGATGCCGAACTTGGTAATGGCTTCAGCCACGACTTTAGGTTCGATATCGCCGCGATCGGCCAAGGCTTCCAAGGCGGCCAGCACAACGAAGTGACGGTCGACTTCGAAGAAGTTACGCAGTTTCTTGCGGCTGTCGCTACGGCCGAAGCCGTCGGTGCCCAGAACCTTGTATTCCTTGGTCGGAACCCACTGACGGATCTGGTCAGCGAACAGTTTCATGTAGTCGGTGGACGCGATTACGGGACCCTTACGGCCATTGAGGCACTCTTCAACGTAGCTCAACTGTGGCTTCTGGCCCGGCTTCAGACGGTTGCTGCGCTCGACGGCCAGGCCGTCGCGACGCAATTCGTTGAAGCTGGTGACGCTCCAGACGTCCGCACCGATATTGAATTGCTCGCGCAGGATCTTCGCCGCTTCGCGGACTTCACGCAGGATGGTGCCCGAACCCAGGAGCTGCACGTGGTGCGCGGCTTCCTTGGTGTCTTCTTCCAGCAGGTACATGCCCTTGATGATGCCTTCCTCGGAACCGGCCGGCATGGCGGGTTGCGTGTAGGACTCGTTCATCACGGTCAGGTAGTAGAAGACGTCCTGTTGCTCTTCGAACATCTTCTTCATGCCGTCCTGAATGATCACCGCCAGCTCGTAGCCGTAGGTTGGATCGTAGGTGCGGCAGTTCGGGATGGTCGACGCCAGAATGTGGCTGTGACCGTCTTCGTGCTGCAGACCTTCACCGTTCAGGGTGGTACGGCCGGCGGTGCCGCCGATCAGGAAGCCACGGGTGCGGCTGTCGCCTGCAGCCCATGCCAGGTCGCCAATCCGCTGGAAGCCGAACATCGAATAGAAGATGTAGAACGGAATCATCGGCTGGTTATGGCTGCTGTACGACGTACCGGCAGCGATAAACGAGGACATGGCGCCGGCTTCGTTGATGCCTTCTTCGAGGATCTGGCCCTTTTTGTCCTCGCGGTAGAACATCACTTGTTCTTTGTCGACTGGCTCGTACAGCTGGCCTACGGAAGAGTAGATGCCCAGCTGGCGGAACATGCCTTCCATACCGAAGGTACGCGCTTCGTCCGGGATGATCGGAACGATGCGCTGCCCCACTTCCTTGTCCTTGACCAATTGGGTCAGGATGCGCACGAACGCCATGGTGGTGGAGATTTCGCGGTCGCCTGAACCATCAAGGATGGCTTTGAGGGTTTCCAGAGGCGGGGTCGGCAGGTTGAAGCTCTGCGCGCGGCGCTGCGGCACGAAACCACCCAGGGCGGCACGGCGTTCTGCCAGATAGCGCGCTTCGGCGCTGCCTTCTTCAGGCTTGTAGAACGGCAGGGCTTCAAGCTGATCGTCTTTGATCGGAATGCTGAAGCGGTCACGGAAGTGACGCAGGCTGTCGACGTCAACCTTCTTGGTGTTGTGCGCGGTGTTTTTCGCTTCACCGGCGCCCGTGCCATAACCCTTGATGGTCTTGGCCAGAACAACGGTCGGCTGACCCTTGTGGTTGACCGCTTCGTGGTAGGCCGCATAGACCTTGTACGGGTCGTGGCCGCCACGGTTGAGTTTCCAGATTTCGTCGTCGGACATGTCCGCAACCATCGCCTTGAGTTCTGGCGAGTTGAAGAAGTGTTCGCGCACGAAAGCGCCGTCTTTGGCCTTGTAGTTCTGGTATTCGCCGTCGATGACTTCGTCCATGCGACGTTGCAGGATGCCGTCGACGTCCTTAGCCAGCAGTGGGTCCCAGAAACGGCCCCAGATGACTTTGGTCACGTTCCACTGAGCACCGCGGAACACGCCTTCCAGTTCCTGGATGATCTTGGCGTTGCCGCGAACCGGACCGTCCAGGCGCTGCAGGTTGCAGTTCACCACGAAGATCAGGTTGTCGAGCTTCTCGCGACCGGCCAGGGCGATGGCGCCCAGGGATTCCGGCTCGTCGGTCTCGCCGTCGCCCAGGAAGCACCAGACTTTCTGCTTGCCTTCAGGGATGTAACCGCGGTGCTCCAGGTACTTCATGAAGCGCGCCTGGTAGATCGCCTGAATCGGACCCAGACCCATGGACACGGTCGGGAACTGCCAGAAGTCTTTCATCAGCCACGGGTGTGGATAGGACGACAGGCCATTGCCGTCGACTTCCTGACGGAAGTTGTTCATTTGCTCTTCGGTGATGCGACCTTCCATGAACGCACGGGCGTAGACGCCTGGCGATGCGTGACCCTGGAAGTAGATCAGGTCGCCGCCGTGTTCGTCGGTCGGGGCCTGGAAGAAATAGTTGAAGCCGATGTCGTACAGGGTTGCGCTGGAAGCGAAGCTGGAGATGTGACCGCCCAGATCCGGGTCGCCGATGTTGGTCTTGACCACCATCGCCAAGGCGTTCCACCGTACCAGCGAGCGAATGCGGCGTTCCATGAACAGGTCGCCGGGCATGCGTGCTTCGTGGGTGACGGGGATGGTGTTGCGATAAGGCGTGGTGATGGCGTACGGCAGCTGCGAACCACTGCGTGTGGCCAGCTCGCCCATACGGGTCATCAGGTAATGAGCACGGTCTTCGCCTTCTTTGTCGAGAACCGATTCCAGGGCGTCCAGCCATTCCTGGGTTTCGACGGGATCGAGGTCTTGCATGGCTTGCTCCAGGGCGGAAAGGCTTCCAGAATCGGTTGCCTGAGTTTGTTGCGACTGGCCTTGTGGGCAGACGATGTAAAATTCTTGGATGACCGGATGGGTCCCCGGTGTTGTGTAGTTTTACTACAAATCTCGGGCTAATTCAGCTTTTTGACTTGTATATACAGTAGTAAAACTACACCTGAGCGATGTAGGTGCTCGTGATGCAGTGTCCGGTAAAACGAAGAGCTTGGCTCAAATACCTGACGAATTGCCTGGTTAGGCATTCGTGAACCAATAATCTTCGCTCACCCGCAATTTTTAACCTTTGTTCGACAGTCCGCGTCATGAAGCTCATGAAACCGGGCGGCGGACTGCCTTTTGAACGCCGATCAAGGATAGACCATGAGCCTTCCCCCGCTGGCCGAGCTGCCGGCTGTCCTCTTGCCTTTGGTTACCCGCGCGCGCCAGTCCTGGTGCAGCGCGCTGGAGTCTCTGACAGACGAAGCCAGGCGGCAGTTTCAAGCCTGGCCCAAGGGACGGCTATCGGCGTTCGATCGCGTATGTGCCGCCAGCGATTTTGTCGCCGACCAGGTATCACGCGATCCGCTGATGCTGCTCGACCTCGCCGAAACCGGTGAGCTGGAGCGCAGTTTTCAGCCCGGCGAGCTGCTCGGGCAACTCGCCAATGCGGTTGTCCAGGCGGCCAGCGACGATGAACTGGGGCGTAATCTACGTCGTCAACGCACGCGCCAGCAAGTGCGAATTATCTGGCGGGATCTGACCCGGCAGGCTGATCTGGTGGAAACCTGCCGCGATCTCTCGGACATGGCAGATGGCTGCATCGACCTGGCTTACAAGTGGCTGTACGAACGCCATTGCCAGCAGTTCGGCACGCCGACCGGCCGTCGGACAGGCGAGCCGCAACAGATGGTCATCCTTGGGATGGGCAAGCTGGGCGCCGTTGAGTTGAACCTGTCGTCAGACATCGATCTCATCTTTGCCTACCCGGAAGGCGGCGAAACCCAAGGCGTCAAACGTCCGCTGGACAACCAGGAGTTTTTCATCCGCCTCGGCCAGCGATTGATCAAGGCGCTGGACCCGGTCACCGTCGATGGCTTTGTCTTTCGCGTCGACATGCGCCTGCGCCCATATGGATCTTCCGGTGCGCTGGTGCTCAGTTTCAATGCATTGGAGCAGTACTATCAGGACCAGGGTCGCGACTGGGAACGCTATGCCATGATCAAGGCGCGGGTGGTCGGCGGCGATCAGCAGAAGGGCAGCGAACTGCTCGACATGCTGCGGCCCTTTGTCTACCGCCGCTACCTGGACTTCTCGGCAATCGAAGCGTTGCGCACCATGAAGCAGCTGATCCAGCAGGAAGTTCGGCGCAAAGGCATGGCCGAGAACATCAAGCTGGGTTCGGGTGGCATTCGCGAGGTGGAATTCATCGCTCAGGCGTTTCAGCTGATTCACGGCGGACGTGATCTGAGTCTGCAGCAGCGACCGCTGCTCAAGGTGCTCAAAACCCTTGAAGGCCAGGGCTACTTGCCAGCTGCGGTCATTGATGAATTGCGCGAAGGCTATCAATTCCTGCGTTATACGGAGCACGCCATTCAGGCGATTGCCGACCGCCAGACGCAAATGCTCCCGGACGACTCGCAGGATCAGGCGCGCATCGCATTCATGATGGGCTTTGCCGACTGGACGACTTTCCATGGGCAATTGATGTACTGGCGTGGCCGCGTCGAATGGCACTTCCGCCAAGTGATCGCCGACCCGGATGAAGAAGAGGGGCAGCAGGACCACGGCGAGGAAATCGTCGGCGGCGAGTGGCTGCCGTTGTGGGAAGAGTCACAGAACGAGGAGAGCGCCTGCCTTCAATTGCAGGAGGGCGGGTTCGCTGATGCGACCAAAGCGCTGAAAAATCTGAGCAACCTGCGCAGCAGTTCTCAGTTGCGCTCGATGCAGCGTCTTGGCCGCGAGCGTTTGGATGCGTTCATTCCCCGGCTGCTCGCGCAGGCCGTGGAGCACGATAATCCCGATTTGGTGCTGGAGCGCGTGCTGCCGCTGGTTGAAGCGGTGGCGCGTCGTTCGGCGTATCTGGTCTTGCTGACCGAAAACCCTGGCGCGTTGCGTCGATTGCTGACCCTGTGCGCGGCGAGTCCCTGGATTGCCGAGCAAATTGCCCGCTTCCCGCTGTTGCTCGACGAATTGCTCAACGAAGGCCGGTTGTTCAGCCCGCCCCAGGCCCTTGAACTGGCAGCCGAGCTGCGCGAGCGTTTGACACGGATTCCCGAGGACGACCTGGAGCAGCAGATGGAGGCGTTGCGGCACTTCAAACTGGCGCACCGGCTGCGCGTCGCCGCCTCGGAAATCACCGGCAGTTTGCCGCTGATGAAAGTCAGCGATTACCTGACCTGGCTGGCCGAAGCGATTCTGGAACAAGTGCTGGCGCTCGCCTGGCGCCACACCGTCGCCCGCCACGGCGCGCCACGCCGTCCGGACGGTACGTTGTGCGACCCCGGGTTTGTCATCGTAGGCTACGGCAAAGTGGGCGGCATCGAACTGGGTCACGGTTCGGATCTGGACCTTGTGTTCATTCACGATGGCGATCCCCAGGCTGAAACCGACGGCGCCAAGCCGATCGACGGCGCGCAATTCTTCACCCGGCTCGGCCAACGGATCATTCACCTGATCACCACCCAGACCAATTCCGGCCAACTGTACGAAGTCGACATGCGCCTGCGTCCGTCGGGTGCCGCGGGCTTGCTGGTCAGTTCCCTCGGGGCATTTTCCCGTTATCAGGAGAACGAGGCCTGGACATGGGAGCATCAGGCGCTGGTCCGCGCACGCGTGCTGGTGGGCAGCACTGACGTGGGGCGACAATTCGAGGCCGTGCGCGCGTCCGTACTCGGCCGGGAGCGGGATTTACAGAAGCTGCGCCAGGAGGTCAGCGAGATGCGCACCAAGATGCGCGACAACCTCGGCACCCGCGCCACGGCGGCAGGCAAGGCGGCGAATGCGTTTGAGCCCACGTCCCGCTTCGACCTCAAGCAGGACGCCGGAGGTATCGTCGATATTGAATTTATGGTGCAATACGCGGCCCTGGCGTGGTCCAGAGAGCATCCCGCGCTGCTTCGCTACACCGATAACATCCGCATTCTGGAAGGCCTTGAAGAGGCGGGTCTGATGGCCGCCGCTGATGCCGGTCTGCTGCGTGAGGCGTACAAGGCTTATCGCTCGGCCGCGCACCGGCAGGCTCTGCAGAACGATCCGGGCGTAGTGGCCGGTGACCAGTTCGCAACCGAGCGGCGGGAAGTGATGCGGATCTGGGAGCAGCTGGGGTTGAGTTGATCGCGGGCAGGGTTCGGATCTAACGGATCTCTATAAAGCTATGACAGGGAGGCGTCAGGCGGCGTGTGCAAGCATCACGCAGTCTGATGGGCCTCCCTGCTCGTTTCTGGTCGTTTTTGGATTGAGCATGAGAATTCTGATCGTAGGGCCCAGCTGGGTCGGTGACATGGTGATGGCGCAGACGCTGTTCCAGTGCCTGAAGCAGCGTCACCCGCAGTGCGAAATCGATGTGCTGGCGCCCGAGTGGAGCCGGCCGATTCTCGAACGCATGCCCGAAGTGCGCACCGCCTTGAGCTTCCCGCTCGGCCATGGCGCGCTGGAACTTGCCACGCGCCGGCGCATTGGCAGGTCCTTGAAAGGCCAGTACGACCAGGCGATTCTGCTGCCCAACTCGCTCAAGTCGGCACTGGTACCGTTCTTTGCCGGTATTCCCAAGCGCACCGGTTGGCGCGGCGAGTATCGCTACGGCCTGCTCAATGACGTTCGCACCCTCGACAAACAGCGTTACCCGCTGATGATTGAGCGTTTCATGGCCCTGGCCTACGACAAAGGTGCCGAACTGCCACGGCCTTATCCACAACCCAGCCTGCAAATCCAGCCGGCCAGCCGTGACGCGGCATTGGCCAAGTTCGGCCTGAGCCTCGACCGCCCGGTGCTGGCGCTGTGTCCGGGCGCCGAGTTCGGTGAATCCAAACGCTGGCCCTCCGAGCATTACGCCAAGGTCGCCGAGGCGCGCATTCGCGAAGGCTGGCAGGTGTGGCTGTTCGGTTCGAAGAATGACCATGCGGTGGGCGAGAGCATTCGTGAGCGGCTGATTCCCGGCCTGCGTGAAGAATCCGTCAACCTCAGCGGCGGCACCTCTCTGGCCGAAGCCATTGACCTGCTGTCCTGCGCGGACTCCGTTGTGTCCAACGACTCGGGGCTGATGCACGTGGCCGCTGCGCTGAATCGCCCATTGGTGGCGGTGTACGGTTCGACGTCACCCGGCTTCACGCCGCCGCTGGCCGATCAGGTAGAAGTTGTTCGGCTCGGTATCGAATGCAGCCCATGCTTCGACCGCACCTGTCGTTTCGGTCATTACAACTGCTTGCGCTTGCTGGAGCCTGAGTCCGTGCTTCAAGCGCTGGGCCGCATCAGCGGCACGCCGGTCGAGGTTTCCTGACTTGCGGGTATTGCTGATCAAAACTTCCTCGCTGGGCGATGTTATCCACACGTTGCCCGCGCTGACCGATGCGCTGCGCGCGCTGCCCGGCATCCAGTTCGACTGGGTGGTGGAAGAGGGGTTCGCCGAGATACCGACCTGGCACCCGGCGGTTGCCAATGTGATACCCGTCGCGATTCGGCGTTGGCGCAAAAACCTCTGGCAGACCTTTAGAAAGGGTGAATGGCGCCAGTTCAAACAGCGGCTGCGCGACACGCGCTACGATCTGGTCATCGATGCCCAAGGCCTGCTGAAAAGCGCCTGGCTCACTCGCTACGTCAAGGCGCCGATCGCCGGGCTGGACAAGGCCTCTGCGCGCGAGCCCATGGCCGCCCGTTTCTACGACCGTCCTTACGCCGTTGCGCGCGGCCAGCATGCGGTTGAGCGTTTGCGGCAGTTGTTTGGTCAGGCGCTGGGCTACGCTGTACCGGCCGGGCTGGGTGATTACGGCCTGGATCGCAGCAGGTTGCTGGAGCCGGACAGCGGCTTGCCTTTTGTGTTGTTCTTGCACGGCACGACCTGGGACAGCAAGCACTGGCCGGAGCTGTATTGGCGGCAGCTGGCTGAACGCATGATCGGCCGAGGGCTGGAAGTTCGTCTGCCGTGGGGCAACCCGGCCGAAAAGGCGCGGGCTGAGCGAATTGCCGATGGCCTGGATAACGCCGTGGTGCTGCCCAAGCTCAATCTGGCAGGGGTCGCTCGCGTTCTGGCGGCTGCGCAAGGCTGCGTTGCAGTGGACACCGGGCTCGGCCATCTGGCCGCTGCGCTGGACGTACCGACACTGTCGCTGTTTGGCCCAACCAATCCGGGCCTCACCGGGGCGTACGGCAAGTCGCAGGTTCATCTGGCAGCCGATTATCCTGCCTGCGCTCCCTGCCTGCAAAAGAAATGCACTTACCGACCGACGCCGGAAGATCAGCGTCAGGTCGACACCGAACGCGAGTGGCCCATGTGCTTCACTCGCCTGAATCCCGAGCGGGTAGCGAACCAGTTAGGCGCGCTATTGCTGGCAAAGGAACATCCCTGATGCAACTGGCATTCGTGCTCTACAAATACTTTCCCTTCGGTGGCCTGCAGCGCGACTTCATGCGCATTGCACTGGAGTGCCAGCAGCGTGGCCATAAAATTCGTGTCTACACCCTGATCTGGGAGGGCGACGTGCCGCCCGGCTTCGAGGTGCTGGTGGCGCCGGTCAAGGCAATCTTTAATCATCGCCGTAACGAAAAACTCACCGACTGGATGAACGCCGACCTGGCCAAGCGCCCTGTGGACAGGCTGATCGGCTTCAACAAGATGCCCGGCCTGGACGTGTACTACGCCGCCGACGGTTGTTACGAAGACAAGGCCCAGAATCTGCGCCATGGCCTGTACAAATACTGGGGCCGCTACCGTCATTTCGCCGACTACGAGCGGGCAGTGTTCGCCAGGGACGCGAAGACCGAAGTACTGATGATTTCGGAAGTACAACAGCCACTGTTCATCAAACACTACGACACGCCGCTTGAGCGCTTTCATCTGCTGCCGCCGGGGATATCCCAGGACCGCCGGGCCCCGGCCAACGCCGCCGATATCCGCACCGAATTCCGTCGCGAGTTCAAGCTGGGCGACGACGATCTGCTGCTCGTGCAAATCGGCTCCGGCTTCAAGACCAAAGGCGTCGATCGCAGCCTCAAGGCGCTGGCGGCCCTGCCTGCCGAACTGAAAAAACGCACGCGGCTGTTTGTAATCGGCCAGGACGACCCCAAGGTATTCCAGCTGCAGAGCACGACGCTGGGCCTGGGCGAGCACGTCACGTTCATGAAAGGGCGCAGCGACATACCGCGGTTTCTGTTGGGCGCCGACCTGTTGATCCATCCGGCCTACAACGAAAACACCGGCACCGTGCTGCTTGAGGCGCTGGTGGCAGGACTCCCGGTGCTGGTCAGTGCGGTGTGCGGGTACGCCCATTACATCGCCGAGGCCGACAGCGGTCTTGTCCTGGACGAGCCGTTTGAACAGAACCAGCTCAATCAGTACCTGGCCCGCATGCTCAAGGACGACTCCGCGCGCAGCACCTGGAGCCGCAACGGGCTGGCATTCGCCGACACGGCTGACCTTTACAGCATGCCGCAGCACGCTGCGGATGTGATTCTGGCGGAGCACCACGGATGAAACTGATCCTTGCTGAACCCTTCAAGTCCCTCTGGGCCGGGCGCGATGCGTTCGAGGCCGTGGAGGCGCTGGACGGCCAGGTGTATCGCGAACTTGAGAACCGGCGCACGTTGCGCACCGAGGTCGACGGCCGTGGTTACTTCGTCAAGATCCATCGCGGCATTGGTTGGGGTGAAGTGGCAAAGAACCTGCTGACCGCGAAACTGCCAGTGCTGGGCGCAGGTCAGGAGTGGGAGGCGGTCAATCGACTGCATGAAGTCGGCGTTCCAACCATGACCGCCGTGGCGTACGGTGAGCGGGGGAACAACCCGGCCATGCAGCACTCGTTCATCATCACCGAAGAGCTGGCACCGACCGAAAGCCTGGAAGACGTCAGCCTCAACTGGCGCACCGAGCCCCCCGAGCCACGCATGAAGCGCGCGTACATCGCCGAAGTGGCACGACTGGTCGGGATGATGCATCGCGCCGGGGTCAATCACCGCGACTGCTACATCTGCCATTTTCTGCTGCACACCGACAAACCCGTCACACCCGAGGACTTCAAACTCTCGGTGATCGACCTGCATCGTGCCCAGACCCGCCCGGCAATCACCCAGCGCTGGCGTAACAAGGACCTGGCCGCGCTGTATTTCTCGGCGATGGACATCGGCCTGACCCGACGCGACAAGTTGCGTTTTCTCAAGGGCTATTTCCAGCAGCCGCTGCGGCAGATTCTGGCCCAGGAGTCGGCGTTGTTGAGCTGGCTGGAAGGCAAAGCCGAAAAACTCTACCAGCGCAAATTGCGCTACGGGGACGCGCTCTGATGGCGGGCTGGAATCTGGAGCCTGGCTACGCGGCGC
The DNA here is from genome assembly GCF_030208975.1 of Pseudomonas sp. ME-P-057. Taxonomy (NCBI): domain Bacteria; kingdom Pseudomonadati; phylum Pseudomonadota; class Gammaproteobacteria; order Pseudomonadales; family Pseudomonadaceae; genus Pseudomonas; species Pseudomonas sp. ME-P-057. The sequence continues at coordinate 126,973 of NZ_JARVSX010000042.1, read as the reverse complement.
TGACGGATGATTTCGGCACGCTCGACGCCGTTTTCGCGCTTAAGGGCGAGCGGCTGACGCGTGACCCGTTGTCTGAAGTCATCCGCGTCGAACGCGGCGGCGTGAATTATTACGTCAAGCGCTACGTCGCAGCAGGCAAAGGCTTGCGGCGGTATCTGGGTCGTCCTCGTGTCAAGTCCGAGTGGCAGAACCTCAAGCGCTTCGCCAAATGGGGTATTCCCACAGCAGAGGTCGTTGCATGGGGGCTGGAGCGCAATGGTGCCGCCTACGACCGTGGCGCATTGATCACCCGTGAACTGCCGCGCACTGAAGACCTGTCCGAACTGGCGCGGCTCAATGACACCCGTCTAGACAGCCGCGCCTGGGTCAACGGCGTCAGTCAGCAGGTGGCGCGTTACACCCGAACCATGCACGACCATCACTTCACGCATAACGATCTGAAGTGGCGCAACTTGCTGGTAGACGATCAATCCACCGTGTTCCTGATCGACTGCCCCAACGGCGCGTTCTGGGTCAGCTTCATGCTGCGCTATCGGATCACCAAGGACCTTGCGTGCCTGGACAAGGTTGCCAAATATCACCTGTCAGCCACCCAGCGTCTGCGTTTCTATCTGCAATACCGTGGGCGTGAACGCTTGAATGATTCAGACAAAAAGCGCATTCGCCACATCGTCAGTTTTTTTGAGGGTCGCGAATGACTGTTTTCATTGCCGAGGCCGACCGGGGTCTGCTCGAACGACACGGCCTGGCAACCTTTGAGGCGCTATGGGACGTACAACTCGATGCGGTCGACGAGCCCAATACCGGTCGTGGTGGCTGGAGCAGTGTGTTTCGCCTGGAGCTGGAAGGCTCCGGCTACTACCTCAAGCGCCAAAGCAACTACCTGACCTACACCCTGCATCATCCCTTCGGCGAGCCGTCGTTCTCGCGGGAGTTTCGTAATATCAGCCTGTATCAGAAGCTGGGTATACCGGCGCTGCACGCCGTGTTTTATGCCGACAGGAAGGTAGGCGGCGAACACCGTGCCATTCTGATGACCCGCGCGCTGGACGGCTGGACTGATCTGGACACGCTGTTGCAAGACTGGCCCGAGCGAGCGGCCACCGAGCGGTTGGCGATCCTGCAGGCGTGCGGGCAACTGGCGCGCACGCTGCACAAGGCCGGGCAGGTACACGGTTGTTTTTACCCCAAGCACATATTCATGAAGGCGCGTGGCGGGGCGTACATGGCGCAACTGATTGACCTGGAGAAGACGCGCAAGTCCATCTTCGGTCAGCGCGACCGGGTCAAGGACATCGAACCTTTGCTGCGTCGCGCACCGGTGTGGAGCGAGGCCGACATCCGCGAGCTGCTGGCGGCGTATGTGCAGGCTCCTGCCGACAGCGGGCTGGTTGACGCGTGGTGGCAACGGGTCGCCAAACGGGGCAGCCACAAGCGGCGGGATCGGTAGGCATCGCTTGGCGTGCCTGATTGATCACTGTCCTGAGCAAACCTGTAGGAGCCGGCTTGCTGGCGAATGCGGCTTTTTGGGTTACGCATATAAGACGGTGAGTGGCGATCGCCAGCCCGCTGACTCCTGCAGCACACTAATTGCCTGTCAGATCTGCGGTCTGGATCCGGGCTTGATAAAAGAGGGCGCCGATGCGTTTGTCTGAACTGAAAAACGCCGGCCGCACTCCGGCGCTGCCAATGAGCATTGCCCTGGAGGATGCGGCGGGTCCTGCCGAGCTTCAGTTGCTCAGCCTGCTGCGCGTGCTGCCGGGTCAGCGTTATGTCGGTGCCGGCATCTGGCGCGGGCGCACGGTGTTGGCCAAGTTGCTGGTTGGGTCGAAAGCCCCTCGACACTTTCAGCGTGAACGCGACGGCGTGCAGGCATTGGCGAAACAGGGTTTGCCAACCCCATTGCTGCTGGCTGACGGTCTGCAGGAAGGTGAGGGCGGCTGGTTGCTGTTCGAATTTCTGGATCAAGCCCAGAGCCTGGGCGATGCCTGGAAATCTGTAGAGAACCTGCCCCCACTTGCCGATGAACAGCAGTCGGTGCTCGGCGATGCCTTGTCCGCCGTGGGCCAGATGCACGCCAAAGGCCTTTGGCAGGAGGACCTGCATCTGGACAACCTGCTGCGTCAGGGCTCGACGTTGTATTTGATCGACGGCGCGGGCATTCGCGTCGAGGAAGCGGGCAAGCCGTTGTCCCGGCAAAAGGTGCTGGAGAACCTTGGCGTCTTCTTTGCCCAGTTGCCGAAGTCGCTGGAGCCTTTCACCGAGGAATTATTGGTCTATTACCTGCTGAGCAACGGCGAGCACGGCTTGCCGGTCGAGGCGCTGCAAAAGCAGATCGACAAGGTGCGCAGTTGGCGGTTGCGCGATTACCTCATCAAGATCGGCCGTGAATGCAGCCTGTTCAGTGTCGAAGACGGGCCGTTCGCCTTGCGCGCCATTCGCCGTGAGGAGGTGGCCACGATGCTCCCGATTCTGGAGCGGGCGGACGGGCTGGTCGATGGCGGTCATCTGTACAAAACAGGTGGTGCGGCCAGCGTCGCCAAGGTAGACGTCGCCGGCCGCGAGTTGGTGATCAAGCGTTATAACATCAAGAACCTTGCGCACTGGCTCAAGCGCTTCTGGCGGCCGTCCCGTGCGTGGCATTCATGGCGAGAAGGCAATCGGCTGGAGTTTCTCGGCATTGCCACACCCAAGCCTCTGGCGCTCCTTGAGAAACGTTTCCTGTGGCTGCGTCGCGAGGCGTACCTGGTGACCGAGTATTTGCCCGGGCCTGACATCATCGAACGCTTTGCGCCTTTTGTTGCGTCAGGCGATGCGCCCGAAGCCGAGCTGCAGGCGCTGGATGTGCTATTTGCACAGTTGATTCGCGAACGCATCAGCCACGGCGATCTGAAAGGGCATAACGTGTTCTGGCACAAGGATCGCTGGTCGCTCATCGATCTGGATGCGATGTGTCAGCACAGCTCCCACGCCTCGTTCGTCGGCGCGTTTGCCAAGGACCGCGCGCGCTTCATGCGCAACTGGCCGGCCGACAGCGCGCTGCACCAGGTGCTGGAGCAGCGCATTCCAACGCTTTCGAAAACCCAGGGCTGATCCCTCAGCCCACGTGCTTGAGGTTCATCTCTCCCAGCGCTTCGATCAAGGCCTCAAGGCCGTTGAACCGTTGGCGATGAACCTGCGGCCAGCCTTCGCGCTCCACATAAACCTTGCCCGCAGGGTCATATCGCACGGGTGTTTCCTTGAGCGTCAGATCCCTTGCCCGGTGAATAACGGTCGGCTGTAACGCATTGGACGTATCGACCAGGAACATGCCCGGGTTGTGCAGCCTGGCCGCCACCGGAATCGCCAGCTGGGGCCGCGCAGGCAATTCGATCTGGATGCGGAAATCATTCTTCACCGCTACCCGCTCCTGTCCTATGCCGCCAAGCACCAGGTCGCCCGGATCGATCGTGATGCCTTGGCCCTGGCCCGGGGCCACATCCACTACCCGCACGCCAATGCCCTGTTCCAGTTCGGCAATACCGGGCACGCTGTTTTTGAACGTGTTGGCATGGGATTCACCCACCAGCGCAATCCATTTGTGTGAACCCATGACCTGTTGATGCCTGCGCATCGTGCGTGAGGCAAAGTAGCTCAGCACTTGCTGGCGGGTGGTGTCGGAATTGGTCGGCACGTGGCGAATGTAATAACTGGCGGCGCAATCCACGGCGCGGATCTCAATGCCATGCCGCCTGGCCTGAACCACCAGGTTCTCAAATGAATAGACGCCCGAGGGATCAGTGCCGAAGCCTTTGTCCAGGTGCTTGAGGTCGTGCAGCAGGCGCTTGCTCATCGCTCCGGTGTCGGCGAAGCGGTCAAGGTCGGTCTGGTGGATGTCGGTCAGTAAGTGCTCCATGTACAGCGTCTTCACGTCCTGCCGGGCCAGATGTTCCATGTGATCGAGGATGAAGCGCTTGCTGGCTATCGCCGAATGCGTTTCACCGACCACCAGCCCCGAGGTGTTTTCGTACAGCTCTTCGATCACCATGCTCAGTGGCGTCTCGGCTTTGACCTGAGGAAGGATCACCCGCTCCGGCAGCGCCGTCGTGAGTACAGAGCGGGCGTCTATCTGCAGCTCTTTGGCGATTGTGAAGAACGCGTCCCGGACCTCCAGCAGATGGCTTTCGACAAAAAAGTAATCCGGGTTCAGGCCACGATGGCGGAAATGGGCCAAGTCATGAAAGACCGTCCTCATGTGCAACGGCAGCTGATAGTGGCTGTCGATCAATGATTGCTGGATCGCACCCAGCGGGTATTCATCGACCCAGGACGCCGCATCGGCACGGGTCCAGTGCCCGCCCGGGTTCAGTTCGAAACCGTGATCACCGACATAGGGGTTTGTGTCGTTGCGGGAAGGGGAAACGAACGCGCGGCGTTGGGGGTCGATCCCCCACTGCGAGTTTGGACGCCCTTCAAGTAAGCGCTGCAGCGCTCCGTCCAGTGTGGTGTTTGACGGGCTGACCTGCGCAGCGGCACCGGCGGTTTCGCTGAGGGTCGGGTTGCCGACCTGAGCGATGAAGTCGGCTCGGGATGCGGCACGGTTAACGGTATCGGTGTCGGCAGCAATTCGGATGGGTCCACCCCGTGCGCCGTCTTCAACGCGCAGGCTCAATACGCCTTGCAACTCACTGATCCCGGGCTGCCGATGCCAGGTATTGGCGAGCCGGTGGTCAAGCAGCGCAATCCAGCGTCTGGAGGGATGCGCCTGGACGTCCTGGCTGATGATCTTGTTGCCGAAAAACACGGCCATCTTTTGCGTCGCCAGCGAGTCGTTCAGCGCCGAGGCCACTTCGTTGTCGGCATAGTCATAACTGACGGATGAGCTGAAGGGCCGCACTTCGATGCCATGGCGGTGAGCGGTTTTGATCAAGTGGTAATAGTCATGTTTGTCGCTGCCGTTTTTCAGCGCGCCGTCGTTCACTGTGTCGAGGTGATGTTTGATCATGTGCGAGCCGCTGCGTGTCCGGTTACCCAACGCCCTGTACTTCTGCAGTTTGTGAAGGTGTTGGTCGGTCTCCAGGTGCTCGATGTACAACACCTCAACCTTCTGCTCGGCCAGCGAAGACATGTTGTCGATCAGCATCTGTTTGCTGGCGACAGAGGTAGGGGCCTCGCCAATCACCAGCCCGTTGGATGTTTCCAGAGCGACCTTGAAGAAGTCCGGCACCGTGATGCCTTCTTCCAGCACGGGCAACGCAGGCTTGCCGGGGAGCCACGGTTGCTCGAAAAACATCCTGGCATCGCGATACAGATTTTCGCGCAACGCCTTATAGGTCGAGCGACCCGTCTTGAACACCGCGTCGAAAAACTCCCGAAGCCCAAACGGTCCCTCCTCGAAGCGCTCAGCCTGGCGGGGGCTGACGATGCCAAAGATATAACGCTGCAGCGATTCCGGCATCTCGTAATCGCTAATGTCACCCACTGCGGTTGTGGGGCCCGCGGGCGTCTCGCCCAAGCGGTGAAATGCAGGCAGGACGCCGCCTTTTAGCCGGGCAGGCTCAAGCAGTTGCCATTGCCCCTGGCTATCAAGCCGAATCGACTGCCTGCCGAAAAAAGCGAACGGGTTGCGCGGGTCGATGATCTGCCAAGTGCTCAGCCCTGGGTCGTACTGCACCTGGAATATCTGGCCGTGCAAAGAGATGTAGCAGTTTCCACGCAGGACCTTGACCCCACGACCGTGTTCGCTGTCGAGGGCCACGGCCTCGTTCAGCGAAACATTGACTGCGTAACCACTGTGCAGGTGAGCGACGTCGTTGCCTGGAACCGGCGGGGTGTCTTGCTGCAACGCGTGCCATATGCCGCTCGCATCCGTGCGCGCGTAGTGGCCGGTAGGCTGAAGCGTCTCCGGGAGCAGCGCCTGAGTTCGGTAAAGCGGCACGTGGCGGTTGCCCGAGGGTTGCCCCGCCCAGAACAAGGTGTTCTCCACCACGACGGGCCGCAGCGTTTCATCGGTGGGCTGGGGAATGGAACGCACGCGCCGACCCGCTTTTCCCGGCCCGGCCAGTTCTTTCAGCACGCCGCCGAGCCCTTTGATCCCGCTGTGAAGATCGCCCGCCGCGCCCGCCGCATTGAGCCAGACGCTGAGCACATGAACGCTGGCGGCAGTGTGATCCCGCTCGCTCAGCGCGCTCAAGGCCCGATAGCCGTCAACGCCGGCAATGAGCATGCCGACTGCGAAACTGGCCGGCGGGAAGGGCAGGGTCACGGCAGTGGCGATGAGCTCGAAGCCGCCCCACAATTGCCGCGCGAGCATGTCGGCGCGACCCTTTTCGGTGTCCTGAACATCCCGAATTCTGCGCTCGATCACTTGGTTGAAGCACACGTCGTACAGATCACGAAACGGCTCCCTTGGCAGTGAGGGCTTGCGGCCCTTGCCGTGTTTCAAATCAGCGAACGCGAACGCCAGCGGCATGCCGGCTTTTAGTCGCGCCCGGCTCAGGTAGTAGTCGCCCATGCCCTCGCTCAGCAACGTGTTGGAGAACGCCGTTAGAGGGAGAAACGCGCGACCGTCCGGGGCCTGCGGTGTATACAGCAACACCTGATCCAGGGTTTTTGCTTCGGGCGGCCGCAGCAGAAAGCAGCCGTGGATGATTTCTGCGGGAACGCCGGAGATTCCCGCCTGCACATTCACGCGTAGCGGATAAACCGGGTAGCGCAGCCGCTCCGCCGGGCTGTTGTGATGCATATTGAGGACAGAGCCGGTCAGCCAATGCAGCTGCGATGCGTCAATGTGCCCTTCGAGAAAACTGCGCAGCGCATCCGCGCGCATTTGCAGTTGAGTCAACAGCAGGCTGTGCCGGCGGCGCCAGGCGTAGCTTTCGCTGGTGGGGTCCAGGAGTTGCCCTCGAATCATCGCGATGTACTGATCGGCCACCCACTGACCGCGAACCGAGGCGGCGACGTTCTCCGGGGTCAGCGGCGAGAGGTCCACCCCTTCCGGGCCGTAAAAGCTGGCCGTCGTATCGGCAGACGCGTTGAGAAGGCCAATCGAATCGTCGTAACCGTCGCGCAGCAGCTGTGTGTACGACAGGGTTTCCCGCGGCGTGCGAACAATGATTCGGTCGGGGTCGACGGTTCCGGGATCCACCCCCAGCAGTCGACTGAGCTGTTGGCGAGCGGTCTGGTGCACATACGTATTGAAGTCGATCGCCTGGGTGCGCGCGGCGGATGTGTAAAGGTCTGCGGCGCCGACAAGCGCGTCCTCCACCGCCACCATTTGCTGGCGCTGTTCGGGACTGGCACGCAGAAACCAGTGCGGCGTGTGTTGCTGTTGCTCTGAAAGCGTCACCTTGACCCGCGCAGACACCAGCGCACGCACACCGGTGCTGTAATCCGCAAGGGTGCTGAAGCTGAGCCAGTCCGGGATCGGTGCCGGCTTTTCGCTCAGGTTTTGCAGCTGATGTTTCAACGTGTCTCTTCTTTCGGCGCTTATCTGGTTCAACAAGAAACTGGTCAGTTCAGCCGAGGCGCTCCAGCTCACCAGTTCGACCAGCAACTGACGGTCATTCTCGAATCGCTGAAAATGCCGGGCGCGGGGGCTGTCCGGCGTAAACATCAGCAACCCGTCCGGCTGCCCCGCTGCATCAAGTTTGCGCAACACCAATACGCTGCCGAGGGTGTCACGCCCATTGAGTTTGATGTGCTGAACGGCAACGTGGGGAGAGGCGGGTGCGGTGGTGTGCGGGTCAAGCGATTCAATCATCAGCAGATCGGCGGGCTGAATGTGCCCTTGTAGCTCTGCGCCGCGGGCTTGCGCCACCAACTGGAGATGCATTGCTTCGCACATCATGCGCTGGGTGACCGGCGAGCCGAGCGCCTCACGTTGCGCAGGGCCGAAGCGGGCGCGCAGGTCCTGCTCACTAATGACGTCGGCCAGATAGGAGGGTGTCAGGCCGGCAAGCTCCGGCTCCAGCGGCTCGCCGCCGTACGTGATCCGGGTGCGCGCCTGAAAGGCAGAGTCCTGCCCGGTGTCGCCGGGGTGCAGTCCGTACAGCGCCAGCTGCGTCAGCGAACGGCTGACCTTATAGGGTTGTTCTGTAAGTGGCAGCGCGCGTTCGGTGGTTATCAGCACATCATCGGGGTCAATGTCCTGGCCCAGATCGTTGGCCAATCGCGCGCGCAAATGGCTCCGTGCGAATTGTTCAGCGCAGGCCGCGCTGCCCATGACACTCGTCAGCGCACTGCGCGCCTGTTCGTAGGCCATCAGACCGGCAACGTAGCGCTCGCGCTGTTCTTCACTGGCCATTTCCAGCCAGGCGGGCTGGGCACGGCGCCGCTCTCGCAGAAACCGGCGATCTTGCGCAGCGGCGACGACAGCTTCCGGCCCCCAGGACTTGGGCTGACGGAGGCGGTCTTCAAGGCGTGCCGCGAGGACTTCAGGCGAGAGATTATCGCCAGTCTCAAGCAGCTCATCGATGTCAACGCGTTGCTTCGCCAGCAACTGATCCAGAGCGTGCTCATAGGGTGAGCCCTTGACGGGCTTCAATTGAAAATCAGCGGGGCTGATGGGCTCCGGGAATATGTCGCCGCCTGCGCCGATTTCAAGCCAGGCCTGACGCGTGCTTTCGTGCATCAAGCGCAAAAGAGGAAGGCGTAATACGGGATGGTTGATGCGCCGCGCGAGTGCTTGCGACAGCGCCTCGTGGGAGACGAAGCCTTCAACCGACTGGCCAGGCAGGCAGAGCAACGTCTGCCCCGCCTGAGCAGTCGAAATAATGGCACCCGCGAGTTCAATGCAGGTTTGTGGATCAACCTGCAATTCAAGCGCGCTGAACACCACGTGCTCTTGTGCGTCCATGCCAGGCAGGCACCTTGAGTACTCGCGGTGCAACTCGCCCTCTTCGATGTTGAGCAATACGTCATCGCGCAGGGTGAGCTCCAGGCCGGTCACGAATAGCTCGCGTCGCGAAATATCGCGCGCGCTTGCCGCTTCCCAGAACCCCGCGTTGGCCAGGTGCAGCGGCGCGGACCGCGTGATGCCCTGAGTGTCGGCGGTGGCCTCAAGCGAGGTGGCTGCGTCAGGGAGGTGCAGGCATTCGGCGTTGAGTACCGCTGCCAGCGTGGTCAGCCGGTCAAGTGCCGGTGAGTGGGTTGAAAGTGTTTCCATGTTGTACCGCATCCTGAATGATCGATGCGCGCAGGGCGCGCAAGGGCCGGGCGATGAGCCCGATGGTTCGTCGAGCCACAAATCAATCAGAAGGCTGAAACGTGTGGTGCTACATAGTTAACGCACAAGGCGAGGATCAAACGTGTAGGCGCGGCCAATGGCTGTGACGGACTTCATTCCCTGCGACCCATTCCAAAGCCATTACGCTATAATCCCGCCCTTTAGCTGTCTGCCGCCGTTGCGCCAGACACACCTTATTTGTCAGGCGCGTGATGCCTGCATGCAGACTTAAGAGGCTAGACCCCTGTGGCATTGACGATCCTTGGCCTGTCCGGCGCCCTTAGCCATGATCCTTCCGCAGCTTTGTACATCGACGGCAAGCTGGTCGCTGCGGCCGAAGAAGAGCGTTTCGTACGCGACAAGCATGCCAAGAACCGCATGCCCTACGAATCAGCGAAATTCTGCCTGGAGCAGGCGGGCATCAAGCCTTCCGACGTTGATGTCGTGGCCATTCCCTTCGCGCCCATCAGCCTGTTCGGCGAAGCGCGCTGGCATTACGCCAAGCGTTACTGGTATGCACCGGATCGCGCGCTTGACGCGATCTTGATGGGCAACCGCCGCTACAAGCGCTATCGCAACAAGATCGTCTGGTGTCTCGAACAGCTGGGCTTCGATCCTAAAAAGATCAAGATCGAGCCCGTCGAGCACCACTTGGCCCACGCCTCCAGCGCCTACCACTGCTCCGGTTTCAAAGAAAAAACCGCGATTCTCGGTATCGATGGCAAGGGTGAATACGCCACCACCTTTTTCGGCTACGGCGAAAACGGCAAGATCCACAAGATCAAGGAATTCTTCGATCCGGATTCTCTCGGTGGCCTGTACGGTGCAATCACCGAGTTCCTCGGCTTCGAGATGCTCGACGGCGAGTTCAAGGTCATGGGCATGGCGCCTTATGGCGACGCCACAAAATACGACTTCTCGCGTCTGGCCAGCTTTGAAAATGGCGAGCTGGTGATCAACACCGAATACGCCAACGTCATCGGGCTGCGCCGTTATAAAGAGAAGGGCAAAGGTTTTTACTTCTCGCCCAAATTGATTGAATGGCTCGGCCCCAAGCGCGAAGGCGACATTGCCGACGAGCCGTACATTCACTACGCCGCCAGCATGCAGGCGCTGTTTGAAAAGCTTTCGCTGCAGATGATCGACCACTACCTGGGCGACATCCTCAAGGAAACCGGCAAGCTGGCCTTTGCCGGCGGCTGCGCATTGAACGTAAAGCTAAACCAGAAAATCATTGCCCGCCCTGATGTCAAAGAGCTGTTTGTCCAGCCGGCTTCCGGTGACGCGGGGACTGCGGTGGGCGCAGCTGCTTACGTTTCTCACGCGCGGGGCGTACCGGTCGAGAAGATGGAACACGTCTACCTCGGCCCGTCCTACAGCAACGAAGACGTTATCGCCGCCTGCGCCCGCCATCCGAGCAAACCGAAGTGGCGCAAGATCGACAACACCCCCGAGCACATCGCCAAAATCATGGTCGAGGGCAATCCCGTGGCCTGGTTCCAGGGCCGCATGGAGTTTGGTCCACGCGCCCTCGGCGGTCGCTCGATCATCGGTTGCCCGAGCATCCCCGGCGTGGCTGATCGCATCAACCATCAGATCAAGTTCCGCGAGCGCTGGAGGCCTTTCTGCCCATCGATGCTCGACACCGTCGCCCCTCAGATGATCAAGATCGATCACCCGGCGCCGTTCATGACCTTCACGTTCGAAGTGGCGGAAGAATGGAAAACCCGCGTGCCTGAAGTCGTGCATGAAGACGGCACATCCCGCGCCCAGGTGCTCAAGCGCGAGTACAACCCGCGCTATTACGACATGATGAAGGCGCTGGAAGACCTCACCGGCAATGGCGTCTCGCTCAACACGTCGCTCAACCGTCGTGGCGAACCGATGATTTGTTCGCCTACCGATGCGTTGAACATGTTCTTTGGCTCCGATCTGGAGTACCTGATCATGGAAGACATTCTGGTGGTCAAAGACGGTGTGGACAGTCATGACACGCTCAGCTGAGCGGCATGTCCTCCAGTTTTGCCACGGCTACGACGGGCCGTTTCTTGACTGTGCCCGTCAATACGCAAGCTTGTTTGCAGGCCGGGGCTATCGCGTCACCACGGTCTTTCTGACCGGGGCTGCCGACGCCGAAGTCGCAGCCAGTTGCGCGTCGGACGAAGTACTGTTCATGGAGTACAGCTCCAAGGCAATCGGCGGCATGAAGCTGGCAGCGATCCGCGATCTGCGCAAGATCGCGGCCTCGCGCAGCTTCCACTTTTGCATTACCCACCGTTTCAAACCCACCTACATTGCCCTGCTTGCGACCAAGCTGCCGGTGATCGGTGTTCATCATGCGTTTGGTGATTACCGCCGTCGCAGTCGCAAAGTCATGGCCAACATGTTCCGCGCCCGCCTGAGCCTGTTGGGGGTTTCGGACGCGGTGCGCGATGACATCCGTAAATGCCTGCCGAAGTGGCCGGCCGACCGGATTCAAACCCTCTATAACCGCATCCACGTCGATCAACTGACCGCCACATTGCTGTCCCGCGAGCAGGCACGCGAAGCGTTGGGGCTGGCCCAGGATGCATGGGTGGTAGGTAATGTCGGACGGCTGCACCCCGACAAGGACCAATCGACGCTGCTCAAGGGATTCGCGCAGGCTTTGCCTGATCTTCCTGCCGGCAGCCAACTGGTGATTCTCGGTCAGGGTCGACTGGAACAAGACTTGAAACATCTGGCCGGCGAGCTGGGCATTGGCAATCACGTCCTGTTGACGGGACAGGTGCTTCAGGCCAGCCGCTACTTTAGGGCGTTCGACGTGTTCGCGTTGAGCTCCGACCATGAGCCCTTTGGCATGGTTTTGCTGGAGGCCATGGTTGCAGGCGTGCCGTTGCTGGCGACAGCCTGTGGCGGCGCCAGAGAGGTCGTCGAGGGCGTGGGCATTCTGTTTCCTCTCGGCGGTGTCGATGGCTTGGCTCAAGGGCTGGTACATCTTTCGCGTATGGACGCCGAGTTGCGGCAGTCCTGCGCCGAGGCCATGTTGCAGCGGCTGAACGATCGCTTTAGCGATGAGGCGGTGAAAGCTGTGTTCTGGCAATTGCCGCAGGTTGTAGCGCTTACTTCTGAAACCTGAAGTCATTACTGCAGTCAGTGATCATTAGCGTCCGATCACACTGAAAACGCCGCTACATAGCAAAGGATATGGATGGGAATGGTGGTAAAAAAATTGCCGGCGCGTGCGGGCTACGTAGCGGCTTTGCTGCTTGCAGTGGTGATGCTTATCCTGTTCCTGGGGCCATTCTGGTGGCCCGGTGAGTCAAGTTCCTGGGCCGCTTTCATCCGTGCGGCGCTCGTCATAGCACTCCTCTGTGCAGCTCCGGCAATGAGCCGGCGATCTTTTGCCATTAGCCCGCTGGTCTGCACCGTATTGCTGCTGTTTGCCTACTTGTTCATCAACAGCGTGATGGCGGACGACGACTTGAAGTCAATGCGACGGATTCTGCTCATCCTCGTGTTCTTCGTCGGCGTGGGGCTGGTGCGGCCGATCGGCAACTTTGACTGGGAAAAAATCCTCAAACTGTCGGTGGTGGTGGTCGCGCTCTTTGCAGCGTTTTCGATGATCAACCTCGCCGCCCATGGCGCCTTTGTCCTCGGCTATCGCCAGATGTCGCTGGCGAGCTCGGGCGTTCCGGATGTCGCTGACTTTGGTAACACCATCGTGGCTGGCATGAACTACGGCTTGTTTCTCTTGGCCGGAGTCTGGCTGACATTGCGGTCGCGGCGCCGCACAGAGATCGCGCTCTGGCTGGTATGTTGTGCTGTTATCGCTATTTATATCTATTTCACTTTCGCGCGCAGCGCCTGGCTGGCCTCGTCGGTGGGCGGGCTGGTCTTGCTGAGCACGATGACCAGCGGAAAGCTGCGCCGCAATATCCTTATACCTGCCGCCGTGATCGTGGCGCTGGTGGTCGTATTCGGGTTCAGCGAGCTGGCCTACGAGGTCCAGACCCGCGGTGTAACAGGCCGCAACGAGGTCTGGGCCGCGGTGTTCGAGCGCCTGTCAGGCCATTGGTGGTTTGGCGTTGGCGCGGGCACGCCATTGGGGGATGTACGCCTCTCGACCGGGCAAGTCGTGCGCAATACACACGGCCTGTATTTTGAAGTTCTGTACCAGTTCGGTGTTGTCGGTCTGGCATTGCTGCTGACAACCATGCTGCACGCCGGCGCCTGCCTGCTGCGCGCTCGACAGACCTCTGAGCTCGCACGGCTTTGGCTGGCGATCCTCTGTTCAGCAGGCGTCGTCATGACCGTTGAGCTGCACACCTTCGTCGGCTCGCCCAATGTGGTGTGGGAATGGTTGTGGCTGCCCCTGGCCGGTGCGGTGGCAATCTCCAGGGAGGCGCGACGTGCTGAGGGTTGAAACCCGAGGCGACCGGCGCTGGTTGCTCGGCAGGGATCTAGAAGTGTGTCTGCAGGATTTTGGCCACTCACGTCACTCCGCCACCGGGCCGGTGTTTTTGTTGGCATCCGGGCCTTCAGCCAGCGAGTTCCCGCTGCAGCGCTACCGAAGCCTGCCCGTCGTCGCCATGAACGGCTCGATCGTGCGTTGCGTCGACGAGGGCATAAAGCCTTTCTATTACCTGTGTGACGACCCGAACTTCGTCATCGGTCGGCCTGAGCTGGCGCTGCTGGGTGTTGCCCACGGCGAGCACCTGGCGATGAGTCTGGATGTGCTTCAGGCGATCCATGCCGCTGACGCCACCGCGTTGAATGGCAAAAAGATTTATCTGCTGGAGCGGGTCAACCGCCAAGATGGCAAGGCCGTGTTGTCAGACCGCGCCTACGCATGGTCAATCCGTCATGACGAGGAGCTCATATCAGACTTCTCGCTGCTGCGTCGCAAGCCGAATCGCATCGGCTTCAGCCTGAACCTGAAGCGAGGCTATTTTGGCAGCCGCACGATCCCCTTCGGTGCGCTGCAGCTGGCCTGTCATTTGGGGTTTCGCCAGGTCTTCGTCGTCGGAATGGACCTGCGCCAGAGCGGGGGGCGGTTTTATGAAAAGGGCGCGGCGGCTTTGCCCAGCAGCCTGGATGAAGATTTCGAACAGTACATCCTGCCCAGCTTCACCCTGATGGCCCGCAGGATTCTGCCCAGAACCGGCATGCAAGTGTTCAACCTGTCCGCCGTAAGCCGAATGCCGGAGCGTGTCATCCCCAAAATCACGCTGCAGCGCCTCGACGAATTACTGGGCGCCGAGCTTGCCGGCCTTAGTGCCGCCTCTAGTCAAGCAACGCGTTGAGACGCGTCGTAAAGTGCGGGCTTCGGCCGCGGGTGTAAGCAGAGACAAAAGCTGCTCCCGCATCGCTGTCGACCAGCCACGCGCGGTCTTCCTTATAGCGGAGCAGGTGCTGGAAATTACGCAGCCGCTTGGATTCGCTCAGCGCCCGTCGCTGGCACTTCATGTCAGAGATGTCGATCAGGCCCAGCTTTGACTCAGGAGTAAGGATCACGTTGCCCAAGTGCAGCGAGCGGAAATAGACACCGCGGTCGTGCAAGTTGGCAATGAACGTTCCCAGCTCGGCCCGTAATGGCGCGTTTTCACCGCTTTGCTTGAGTACTTGCCGGATGGTCAGCCCAGGCAGCGGTGTGTAACGCACCGCATCGCGGCTGATGCTGGAAATCCGGTAAGTAGCGATGACGTCCGGGCAGGGAACACCGCGCTTTTTCAGCGCGTCGATATTGTCAGCGAAGCGTTGCGCGTAAGGAAACAACAAGGCCGAACTGAGCAGGCGCTTGCGGCGGAACAGCTTGAGAATAGTGCCGTCCTCAAGCAACAGAACCTTGTCCCCGGATCCGTCCGCTTCGAGCACGGTGGCGTTTTCTCGCAAAGCCAGATAGGCGCTGTGTTCCAATGGGTGCATCGGCATACTTACCTGAACAAATGCGGCATGTTACCCGAGTCGGCCCCGCTTGGGTCGCAGCAGGGGTCGACAAATATGGGTTGTGCTACCATGCCCGCCTAATTTTTTCGTGCGGATTCCCATGAGCAGTCCTGATCCTCAAGCTAAAACGACCCTGGCGATTTACTTTCGTCTATTGACCTATGTGCGGCCGTACATTGGCCTTTTCTGCTTGAGCATTGTCGGCTTTCTTATCTTTGCATCCACCCAGCCGATGCTCGCCTACATTCTCAAATACTTCGTCGACGGCCTGGCCAATCCCGAAGCCAGCCTGTTCCCCGGTAACCCTTATATCGGCCACCTGCAATTGCTGCAGGCGGTGCCGCTGATGATCGTATTGATAGCGGCCTGGCAGGGTGCGGGTTCTTATCTGGGTAACTTCTTCCTGGCCCGCGTCTCCCTCGGGCTGGTGCATGACCTGCGTGTCGTGCTGTTCAACAAATTGCTCACGTTGCCCAACCGCTTTTTCGACAACAGCAACTCCGGGCATCTGATCTCGCGCATTACCTTCAACGTGACCATGGTCACCGGCGCCGCCACGGACGCGATCAAGGTCGTGATTCGTGAGGGTATGACAGTCATCTTCCTGTTCGGCGCACTGCTGTGGATGAACTGGAAACTGACCCTGGTGATGCTGGCGATACTGCCGCTGATCGCTGTCATGGTGAACAGCACCAGCAAGAAGTTTCGCAAGCAGAGCAAGAAGATTCAGGTGGCCATGGGTGACGTCACGCATGTGGCGTCGGAAACCATCCACGGCTACCGGGTGGTCCGCAGCTTCGGTGGCGAAGACTACGAAAAGGCGCGTTTCGAGAAGGCCAGCCGCAGCAATACCAAAAAGCAGTTGGCGATGACCAAGACCGGCGCCGTCTATACGCCGATGCTGCAATTGGTCACTTACAGCGGCATGGCGATCGTGATGTTTCTGGTCCTGTATCTGCGCGGTGACTCTTCGGCTGGCGACCTGGTGGCATACATCACCATGGCGGGCCTGCTGCCCAAGCCCATTCGCCAGTTGTCCGAAGTCAGCTCCACCATTCAGAAAGGCGTCGCCGGTGCAGAGAGCATCTTTGAACAGCTGGACGAAGAGACCGAGCAGGACCTGGGCAGCATAGAGCGCGACAAGGTGTCGGGCCGTCTTGAGGTCAAGAACCTTACCTTCACCTATCCAGGCACTGAAAAGCGTGTGCTGGACGACGTGAGCTTTGTCGCCGAGGCAGGGCAGATGGTAGCGCTGGTCGGCCGCTCCGGCAGTGGCAAGTCCACGCTGGCCAGCCTGATCCCGCGCTTCTATGACCACGTCCAGGGTGAGATTCTGCTCGACGGCGTCGAGACTCAGGATTACACCCTGCGCAGCCTGCGTCGTCAGATCGCACTGGTGAACCAGAACGTGACGCTGTTCAACGACACCATTGCCAATAACATTGCCTATGGCGATCTGGCTGGCGTGCCCCTCGAAGAAATCAAGAAAGCCTCGGCCGATGCGTATTCGGACGAATTCATCGATAAGCTGCCCCAGCAGTATCAAACCCTGGTTGGCGAAAACGGCGTGCTCCTCTCCGGCGGTCAGCGTCAGCGTCTGGCGATCGCGCGCGCGTTGTTGAAAAACGCGCCGCTGCTGATTCTCGACGAGGCCACCTCGGCGCTCGATACCGAATCCGAACGCCATATCCAGAAGGCGCTGGAAAAAGTCATGCAGGGCCGGACCACGCTGGTCATCGCGCACCGTCTGACGACCATCGAGAAGGCCGACGTCATTCTGGTGATGGACGAGGGCCGTATCGTCGAGCGCGGCACGCACGCCGAGCTGCTGGCGAAGAACGGTTACTACACCCGTCTTCACGCCAAACAGTTCGAAGAGGACGAGCCTGTCGAAATTGACCGGGCAGTCGATGCATGCTGAGCCACTTGCGCGCATGGCGTGAGCGAGGCTGGACGGTCATTGATGCGCCGACGTACGCCACGGTATGGCAGCAGTACGGCGGCAGCGTTGCCACTCACCCGCAGGTCATCGCGCGTCTGGCGGGGCTGGTCGATATACCGGTGCGTTATCTCGGTTGGCAGCAGGACGGCAATATCGTCGCTGCCGTAGCGTGCTGGGGCCGGGATCTGGCATTGGCCAAGAAGGTTCTCAAGCAGCGTAATCGGCGCTTTTTCGATCTCGGCAACGCGGAGATCATTTTGCCGGTCGCCCAGGCCGCGAAGGTGCCCGTGCGTCAGCGGATGAGTTATGTCTCGGAGCTGAACGCCGGCCGGATCGCCACGCTTAAACCGCAGGCCGAGAGCCTGGCGATCGCCCGGGCGCCCGAGGACTATTCCAAGAAATTTCGCTACAACCAGCGCCGCGAGCAGCGATTGCTCGAAGAGGCGGGCGGGGTGATGCAGCCAATGCTGGATTTCTCGTCCGAGGATCAGGCCCGCATCTACTCCGACTTGTTCCATGCGCGCTGGGGGTTCGACGTACCGGGCAAGGACCATCTGGCCAGCGTCTTCAAACTGATGCGCGAATTCATGACCGGCTCGATGATCCTCCTGGAAGGCAAGCCCATTGCCGCACAGGTGCTTTACCGGGTGGAGTCGCCAGAATGGGTGTCAGTGGAGTACATCAACGGCGGCGTCGATCCGGCGCATCAGGCGTTGAGCGCTGGCAGCGTGTTGAGCTTCGTCAACACCCAGAACGCCTGGGCCGATGCCAGGGCGGTGAACAAACCGTTGCGCTATTCCTTCGGGCGCTCCGATCGCGAATACAAAGACCGCTGGTGCCAGACGGTGCCTGTCTACAGGGTTGGATGACATGTCCGGGCGCAAGCAGCAGCTTCTCAAACGACACCGACGCAACAAGCGCCTGACGCTGATCATCGGGCTGCTGCTGCTCGCCGTGATCGGCATTGGGGTCGCATGGTGGTGGGTGCCGATACTGATCGCTGCCGCCTGGATCGCGCACGAGGCCTGGTTCTCCGACCATCTGTTTTATTCGCCCAAGAGCGATTACCACTACCAGTTCCCCGATGCTGCCCACGTGCAAACGGTCTCCGTCATCAATGACAAGCTGCAGCTGAGCGAGCCGTTGGGCGAGGGCGAAACTCTGCTGCTGGAGCTCGACCTGCGCAGCACCTGGCTCGGTCGCTGGCTCGACCCGTACGTGCTGGCAGGGGATGACCGCCAGGATTTCGAACGAGGTTTCGCCGGGCGCCGCTATGTGAACCTCACCGGGCAGCGGGCCGTCGTCGCGGACGGCACGCTTCGCCTCAAAGGCGGTTTTTGCCGAGTCGGCGACAGCGCGCGGTTGTATGTGCTGAGCAACCCGGATTACAGCCAGCAACGTCTGATGATCCTCGCGCCTCACGCCGACGACGCGGAGCTGGCAGCCTTCGGTCTATACAGTCGGGCCGCCGAGCGTTGCATCGTCACCGTGACCCAGGGCGAAATCGAGGCCGAGCGCTATGAACAGCTCGGGCTGGACCGTGCCGAAGCCGCGCGCCTGAAAGGGCGCCTGCGGACCTGGGACAGCCTGGCGATTCCGCTGTGGGGCGGGGTGCCGCAGAGTCACTGCGTGCAGTTGGGTTATTACTGCCTGCAATTGCCAGCCATGGCACAGGCGCCGGCTGAGCCTTTCGGCTCCCGCGATTCATCGGAGAGCGATATTCGCAGCGCACGGCAGCACAACCCATCGCCATTGCCGGGTGATCAGGACGGCGCGCCGACCTGGCACAATCTTGTCGCCGATCTCGCAGCCCTGCTAGACGCTTATCGTCCGGATGTCATCGTGCTGCCGCACCCGGAGCTCGATCCCCATGCCGACCACATCGCCACCACCCAGGCGTTATACGAGGCGGTCCACAAAAGTGCGCACACGCCAGAAGTGGCGCTGTTCTACGCCAATCACCTGCACGACAACGACCGCTGGCCCATGGGCCTGGCGGGCAAAGGCGTCGCCTTGCCTCCGTTCGTGGAGGCGCCGTCGGTTGATCAGCTCTGGAGCACCTCACTCAGCTCGCAAGTGCAGCTGGACAAAGCCATGGCCCTGGCAATGCAGCACGACCTTCAAGGCCCTCTGGCGCTGAAGAAACGCCTGCGCCGGCAGATTCAACGCTGGCTGGCAGGTCGCGAATGGCCGCTGACGGGAGACGACGAATTCTTCCGCAAGGCCGTTCGCCGTCATGAGGTGTTCTGGGTGCGCCGCTTTCCGCGGCCCTAGCAGTGCCGTTTGATTCAAGGCCATCCGGCCAGCCAGCGCTGATCGCTGTGCTAAGATTCCGTCCTTGTCCATTTCTGCCACGGGTTGTTCGATGAAGTTGTCCATGCCGCGTTTTGATCAGGCTCAAGTGTTAGTCGTCGGCGATGTCATGCTCGACCGCTACTGGCACGGTGGCACTTCAAGAATCTCCCCCGAAGCACCGGTCCCGGTGGTCAAAGTCGATCAAATCGAAGACCGTCCGGGCGGTGCCGCCAACGTTGCCCTTAACATTGCAGCGCTCGGCGCCAAGGCATCCCTCGTCGGTGTCACCGGTGTCGACGAAGCCGCCGACAGCCTGAGCAACAGCCTCAAGGCCGCTGGCGTCCACGCCAGCTTTCAGCGCATTGCCCATCAGCCCACCATCGTCAAACTGCGCGTGATGAGCCGGCACCAGCAACTGCTGCGCATCGACTTCGAAGAGCCCTTTGCCACTGATCCCGAGGCGCTGAGTCGTGAGGTTGATGCGTTGCTCGACGGCATCAAGGTGCTGGTTCTGTCCGACTACGGCAAAGGCGCCCTGAAGAATCACCAGGTTCTGATCAACGCCGCTCGCAATCGCGGGATCCCGGTCTTGGCCGACCCAAAGGGCAAAGACTTTGCGATCTATCGCGGCGCCAGTCTGATCACCCCGAACCTGAGCGAGTTTGAAGCCATCGTCGGCCACTGCGTTGATGAAGCAGAGTTGGTTGCCAAAGGCGCGGCGCTGATGCAAGACCTGAACCTGGGTGCGTTGCTGGTCACTCGCGGCGAGCATGGCATGACTTTGCTGCGTCCGGACCAACCGACGCTGCACCTTCCAGCCCGCGCCCGCGAAGTGTTCGACGTAACCGGTGCTGGCGATACGGTCATTTCCACGCTGGCGGCGGCCATTGCTGCGGGTGAGGAACTG
Organism: Pseudomonas sp. ME-P-057; assembly: GCF_030208975.1. Lineage (NCBI taxonomy): Bacteria > Pseudomonadati > Pseudomonadota > Gammaproteobacteria > Pseudomonadales > Pseudomonadaceae > Pseudomonas > Pseudomonas sp. ME-P-057. The sequence continues at coordinate 106,696 of NZ_JARVSX010000042.1, read as the reverse complement.
CCGCACGCCGTGGCGCTTGCCAACCTGGCGGCGGGCATCGTCGTGGGCAAGCTGGGCACTGCCGCGATCAGCGCTCCGGAATTGCGCCGTGCCATACAGCGCGCCGAAGGCTCCGAGCGCGGCGTGCTGACACTCGATCAATTGCTGCTGGCGATCGACGATGCGCGGGCCCACAACGAGAAGATCGTGTTCACCAATGGCTGCTTCGACATCTTGCACGCAGGTCATGTCACCTATCTGGAGCAGGCGCGTGCGCAGGGCGATCGGCTGATCGTAGCGGTCAACGATGATGCCTCGGTCAGTCGCCTGAAGGGCCCGGGGCGCCCCATCAATAGCGTTGATCGACGCATGGCGGTACTGGCGGGACTTGGCGCGGTGGACTGGGTAATAAGCTTCCCGGAGGCCACTCCTGAAAATCTTCTGACCCATGTCCGTCCCGACGTGCTGGTGAAGGGCGGCGATTACTCGGTCGATCAGGTCGTCGGCGCTGACATCGTTGCGTCTTATGGCGGGACCGTGAAAGTGCTGGGGCTAGTGGCAAACAGTTCGACGACAGCCATCGTCGAGAAGATCCGCGGCCAGGACTGATCCACGGCTCATCGTGCAGAGTGGCACCGTTGCCGCTGCCATTTTTGTATTCGCAGTTCGGTATGTGAACGTATGAAAGTCATGTTACTGGTGATGGATGAGCAGCGCGTCATTCTGGACGGCCTGTACGAAACCGTACGGCAGCATTGTGACGCCTGCGACATCTTTCGCCTGAGCAAGCAGCAGCAGCTGAACCTCGGCCCGTTTCTCGCCTCGGTCGATTACCAGCGCTACGACCGGGTGGTGATCTTCTCCAGGGTCAAGCGGCTTGCTCGCCAACGCGCAGTGCTCAAGTGCATTCCCGGGCTGATCTTTCTTGAGCACGATGCGTATCAGAATTACATGGACGCCAGCAAATACTGCGGTCTGTATTCACGCCTGTACCGCCAGTTGCCATGGAGCCGAGCGCTGCTGTCCGGCGCAGTCGTGGCCCGCCGCATGCGTGGCGAAGGCATCGACGCGGTGTTTGTCTCCAAGGGCTACGACCAGCAGATGCTGCGCAATCTCGGCCAGCCTCGGGACATTCCGGTGGGCTTTCTGGGCAGTCTGAAAAGCCGCGAGTATTCGCAGCGCAAGCAACTGGTGGAAAACCTTGCACAGCGCGCCGGCATGCTGGTTACTCGCACAGCGTCAGGGGCCGAGTACCTCGAAACGCTCAATCGCATCCGGATCTTCGTCAGCGCCGACATCGGTATGGGCGAGTTCATGATCAAAAACTTTGAAGCCATGGCCTGCGGTTGCGTGCTGCTCGCGTGGAGCCAGGGTGAAGAGGACGACCTGCTGGGTTTCAAGGAAGGTCAAAACGTCCTGTTCTATCGCTCCGAAGAAGAAGCCGTCGAGAAGATTCGCCTGCTTCAGAGTGACCCCGACCTTGCCGCCCGCATCGCCGCTGCCGGTCAGGCCTTCGCTGAGGAGCGTTATTCGTTTGCTCGAGTCGGGCGTGATCTTGCTGGCGAAATCCAGAGGGAAATGCGTCCATGGCGGCGCCCATCGGTCCTGACCCGTGCCTGGGTCAAGCTGCGCCACGGTATGCAGGTGCCGGCCTGATGCCGCAGCCCTCAGACCACGATAGCGCCGCGCGCCAGTCGCCTGTCGAATTGCCGGGTGGCGATCAGGACGTGTTCGGCGCATTGCCGTCTGCACTGCGCGAATGCCTCGCGAGCGCCGCCCGGGTCATCCTCATCGCCAACAACCCTGCCATCAGTCAGGCCGATTTCGATGCGTTGGGTGTCGGCCCCGACGACGTCGTGGTCAGCTTCAACCTGTGCACCAAAGCCGCTTTGTTAAAGCCCGAGAGCGTCAATCTGTTCGTCCACGGCTTCAACGCGCCAGACTGCTATTTCTTCGGGCTGCCGGCGTCGCGCGATGTCCAGAGGTTGACTGACCAGCCTGGCGAGCGCTGTTTCACGCTGCTGGTCGGGTGCGCCGTGCCGCTGTGTCCGCTGCCTGAGGTTGCGCTGTATTGGGATCGCATCCCGCTGCCTGCCCTGGCCGATCTTTACCCGGTCCATCGCGCCAACGGCAAGCGCTTCGTTGGCCCCTCCACGGGTTTCAACGTGCTGGTGCTGCTCGATTGGCTTCGTGCTCATTCCGGTTACCGCTACCGGCTGCTCACCCTCGGTTTTTCGAATGAAGCCGGCAAACTGTGGGGCGGTCATGCCTGGGACTACGAGCGCAACTGGCTGCTGGGCGCGGACGTCGAGGTGATCGCGCTCAAGCCCCAAAGTTGGTGGCGCAGGGTGTTTTTGCGTCAATGAGCAGGCAGGAAGTCCATGGCCTTTAAAATGCATTCGGGCCCATGGCCGTGCATTCGGAGAGTTCGTCAGTGCTGAACATTGCGGTCGCGTTTTTTGGTATTCCGCGAAACTCGGAAATCTGTTTTCCCTCGATCGAGGCGAACGTGCTTGGCCAGTTGCCCAAGGGCAGCAACGTCAAATGCTTTTACCACCTGTACAAGATCGACGAAGTGCACAACCAGCGCTCGGCCGAGAAGGGCGAACTCAAGGCTGAAAACTACACCGTTTTCCAACCGATGACGGGCGTTCTCGAGTCCACCGACGGGGTGCTTGAACGCTGGGATTTCGAACGTGTGAAAGCACTGGGGGATACGTGGGCCGATGAGCACGTCTCACTGCGCAACCTGATCTACCAGCTCAACTCCCTCCACACCGTGACGGGCATGATGGAGTCCTTTGATCCGGATTTCGTGGTATTCGTCCGCCCCGACAACTTCTTTCATTCGCCGCTGCCGGACTATGTCTTCCATTCTCCAGAGGCCCGGCGCATGAATGCCTATATACCGGACTGGCAGTGGTGGGGCGGGTTGAACGATCGTTTCGCCATCTGCGGTCGCGATGTGTACCGCGCTTATGGCAAGCGGATCGAGCGCATCTTCGAGTTCTGCGAAGCGACAGGGCGCAAGCTACATTCGGAACGCTTGCTCAAATACGCACTCCTGAAGGCCGACGCCCGGGTTTGCACCCTGCCAACGACTGCTTCTAGGGTGCGCATCACCGGGGCCTTTGCCGAGGAGTCTTTTTCGCCGAAGCGCGGAATGGGCAAGCGCGAAAACCGGTATTTCCATTTCTTCGCCCAGTTGCGGACCTGGCGTGACAGGCGCCTCACTCCCAAGGGCTGAAGAGCGGGTTATTTGTGCAAGCCGCCACGAACCAGTCTGACCAATCGCCGCGCCTTGATTCGCAGTTTGGTCAACCCTGACTTGGGTTTCTTCTTCGGCGTCATGCCCTGCTGCACCAACCAGTCCTTCCAGCGAATGCGTTCCTCACGTACCACCCAGCCTTCCTGCGCGGCGAAACTCTCAGCCAGATAAAGACCGCGGGTGCCGGCCGGTGACAGTTTGTCGTTTTTCAGCGTGTACAGCTCGGGCAGCGGAGAGCCGTTTTCCAGTGGCATCAAATACAGATCCGGTTTGCTGCGATTGAGCCGCGCCACCAGTTCGTTGTTCTCCAGGCTCTCATCGACATGAAACAGGCTCAGCGGACGCGCCTCTTTCGGGACTTCCAGGCGCATGTCGTAAATCAACTGCAGCGAGGCAGTCGGCAGATGCACGTAAGCGCGGGGCCGCTCGATCAACGTCAGGCTGCCGCACTTTACAGGCCGTGCCGCGCCGGACAGCGGGCTCAGGCGAAACGGCATCGCTTCACGGTAATGCAGGGCTGCGGCGTAGGGCGCCGGCAGCCAAGTGTCGTTGAAGCGCCCGCCGAGCCAGCCCTGGGGGGTCTCGATCAAGCATTCCTCGGCGACTTCCTGAACTGCGGTGTGCAGGGGCAGATTCAGCTCGTGCGCCGGCACATAGCCGGAGATCAGCTTGAGCACCACATCGCCCCGATCCTGCCGACGTTGGCGAACCAGCACCCAGTAGTCACGGTTTTGCCAGCTGAGCGTGAGGCGTACCGAGACACCGAGGTTGGCCAGCTCGGTGGAAAACCGGTCGCAGTCCTGCACCTCGATTTTGCGACGCCGTGCCAGGGTCTGAGCGAAATTGAGCGGCATCCCGACGCTCTGGTAGGTCAGACCTTCGGGAGTGGCTTCGACAAATAACGGCAGGGTTTTGAAGTTACTCGGGTTTTTCCGAATCAGGGTGCGCGGCATTTCGGCTCCTTCTTGCGTTGGGGTCGGCCGTGCGTCTTAGGACTGACGACGGATCACGGCAGCGGCGGTTGCCACGTTATGGGCCAGATGCAGCGGATTGATGGTGCCGACGATAGCACCCGTTACGCCAGGATGCTCAAACAGCAGCTCGAAACTGGCGCGCACCGGATCGACACCGGGGCTCAGGCATACATGTCCGCTCGCCAGCGCCTTTTTGACCAGCACCGCTTTGTTGTGTGCGGCAGCGTAGTCCAGAACCGGTTTCTCGCCCTGTTCGTTGAGGTTGTAAGTGACCATTGCGCAGTCGCCCTGCTGCAACGCCAACAGTCCGCCCTCGACGGTCTTGCCGGAAAACCCGAACCCGCGAATCTTGCCCTCGCGCTTGAGCTCGGTCAGGGTCTGGTAAACGGCGCACTCGTTGAGCACGTGCAAATCATTGCCGTCGGAATGCACCAGCACCAGGTCGATGAAGTCCGTCTCAAGGCGCTGGAGACTGCGTTCCACCGACAGGCGCGTGTGGGCAGCGCTGAAATCGTGTCGCGACTGACCGGCTTCGAACTCCTCGCCGACCTTGCTGACGATCACCCAATCCTGACGTTGTCCGCGCAGCAGAGGCCCGAGACGCTCTTCACTGCGACCGTACGCCGGCGCGGTATCAATCAGGTTGATGCCCAAATCCCGGGCCATCTTGAGGAGCATCTGCGCTTCGACGTCATCGGGAATTTTGAAGCCATTGGGGTACTTAACACCCTGGTCCCGACCCAGTTTCACCGTACCCAGGCCCAGAGGGGAAACGTTGATGCCAAGCGCGCCGAGCGGTCGATGCAGATCGTGCAGGGTATTCATGGCAGCAGTTGATCCCAGACCGGAATGGCAAGGGGCGGCTTTGGAAAGTCCGTGTAGGGTGGCTGGGGTGTGGGGTGGATATCATCGCGCGACAGCGATGCCAGCACGCGGTCGGCAAAATCGGGCGCCAGAGCAAGTTTGGTCGGCCAGCCCACCATCAAGCGGCCCTGCACGTCCAGAAAGGCGTTGTCGGGGCGCACCAGCCCGCTTTGCTGCGGCTCGGCACGGTCCACACGCAAGGTGGCGAATTGCGCCTGACTGAGGTCCACCCAGGGCAGCAGGTTGGTGAGCTCTTTTTTGGCTGCGGCAATCTGCTCGGCGGGTTCACGAGCGACGCCTTCAGCCTCGGCGATGTCGCCGCCCAGATACCAGACCCACTGGCCGTCGGCCGCAGGGTGTGTGGTCACGGTGATCCGCGGCTTGGGCCCGCCGCCCAGGCAATGCGCATAGAGCGGTCTGAGCGTCGGACCCTTGACCAGCACCATGTGAAGGGGGCGGCGTTGCATGGCCGGCTGACTCACGTTGAGTGCCTGCAGCAGGTCAGCCATTCCACCGCCGGCGCTGAGCACCACTCGCTGGGCATGAATGTCGCGGCCGTCGACGCGCAGTCCGACCAGTTCGCCATCCTGGCGCAGCGGTTCGATGTTCTGGCCCGCCAGCAAGCTGTCGCCGGCCAGGTCGGCCAGTTTTTTCACCAGGCTGGGGATGTCGATGACCAGCTCGGCCAGCCGGTAGACCTTGCCCTTGAACCTAGGGTCTTGCAGTGCTGGCGGCAAGTCGCTGCCCTTGACCTGATCGACACGGCCGCGCACGGCCTTGCTGGCGAAGAAACTGGTCAGGTTGCCCGCGATGGTGCCAGGCGACCAGAGATAGTGAGCTTCAGAGAGCAGGCGTACGCCCGAGAGATCCAGTTCGCCTTTGCCGGCCAGCGCTTCGCGCCACCGACGAGGCATGTCGGCGATGGCTTCCGACGCGCCCGACAGCGCGCCGTGCAGCGCATATTTTGCACCGCCGTGAATGATCCCCTGGGACTTCAATGTCTGGCCACCACCAAGGCTGGCCTTCTCCACCACCACCGTCGAGAAGCCTTGATGCCGCAGCCGCGCGTTGAGCCAGAGGCCGGCAACGCCTGCGCCGACAATCAGGACATCAGTGGAAATAGCAGATGACATGGGCACCTCAAATGGCGAAACGAATGCCGGGCATTATAGGGGATGGCTGTTTTCAGTAACCCCTTAATGTCCCGCCGTCTTCGAGAATAGCTGGATCACCACGACCCCTGCGACGATCAGCCCCATACCGGCGATGGCAGGCAAATCGAGTTTCTGGCCGTAGATAAACAGCGCAGCGATGCTGACCATGACAATCCCCATGCCGGCCCACACGGCATACGCAACGCCGACCGGGATGGTTCGCACCACCAGCGTGAGCATCCAGAATGCGATGGCATAGCCGACGATCACCAGCAGCAAGGGAATCGGCGTGCTGAAGCCTTTTACGGCTTTCATGGAGACAGTGCCGATGACCTCGGCACAAATAGCGATGGCCAACAGGTAGTAGGCGGACATTCGGTGCAGCTCCTTTTCAGTGGCCGACATTAAAGCGGCTATCCCGGTGGGGAACAACCAGGCTCGCCTGTCCTGCGCCGGAAGCGATTCTGGAAGCGACTCTTGATGCGAATTTGACAGCGATTGACTGATAAACTCCGCGCCCATGAATAGAACCCTCTACAGCATCCTGTTTCACCTTGGCCTTCCACTGATCGCCCTGCGCCTCTGGCTGCGCGCGCGCAAGGCGCCGGCCTATGCACAGCGTGTCGGCGAGCGCTTTGCGCTGGGTCTGCCCGCCATGCAGCGCGGCGGTATCTGGGTCCATGCGGTGTCCGTGGGCGAAAGTATTGCGGCAGCACCGATGATTCGGGCGTTGCTGGCCCGCTATCCGCAGTTGCCGATCACTGTTACGTGCATGACGCCCACGGGGTCGGAGCGGATTCAATCCCTTTTTGCCAACGAACCACGCGTCCAGCACTGTTATCTGCCCTACGACTTCCCATGGGCAGCCGCGCGTTTTCTCGATCACGTCCAGCCGAAGATTGGCGTGATCATGGAAACCGAGCTGTGGCCCAACCACATTCACCAATGTGCGAAGCGCGGCATCGCGACGGTATTGGCGAACGCGCGGCTGTCGGAACGCTCCGCGCGCGGCTATGGACGTTTTGCCGGCCTGACGCGTCCGATGCTTGCCGAGATGAGCCTGATTGCCGTGCAGACCGAAACCGAAGCGCAGCGCTTTCGCGATTTGGGCGCCCGGCCGGAGTGCGTCACCGTGACCGGCTCGATCAAATTCGACCTGACCATTGATCCGCAACTGCTGGCCAGTGCCATTGAGCAGCGCAAGCAGTGGCAAACCCTGGCGCGTCCAGTGTGGATAGCCGCAAGCACTCACGCGGGCGAAGATGAAGTGGTCTTGGCCGCCCACCGCGCAGTGATGGAAAGCCATCCTGACGCGCTGTTGATTCTGGTGCCCCGTCATCCGGAGCGATTCAGCAGCGTGTTTGAGCTCAGCCAGCAACAGGGGTTTATGAGCGTGCGGCGTTCGACCGGAGAGTCAGTGACCCACGGCACTTCGGTTCTGGTGGGCGATACGATGGGGGAGTTGCTTTTTCTCTACGCACTGGCCGACCTTGCCTTCGTCGGCGGCAGTCTGGTCCCCAACGGCGGTCATAACCTGCTGGAGCCGGCGGCACTCGGTAAGCCCGTTTTGAGTGGCCCCCACCTGTTCAACTTCCTCGAAATCGCCGCGATGCTGCGCAATTCCGGGGCTCTCGAAGAGGTCAGTGACTCAGCCGAATTGGCCGCAGCCGTTCGGAGATTGATCGACCAGCCCGAGCGAGCGAAAAAGATGGCCGACGCCGGCCTTGCCGTGATGAAGGCCAATCAGGGCGCGCTGCAGAAACTTCTGGATGGGATCGCGCGACTGCTGCAGTGACTGCCGGCCTGCATTCAACTGAGCAACACGCTCGGCTGTCGGGCTGAATTCGAGAGAGCAACACGCATTGCTGTTGATCTGCATTCGATAGAGCAACACGCAAGGACTGCCGGGCTGAATTCTATGGGGCAAACGCATTGCTGTTGATCTGCATTCGATAGAGCAACACGCACTGCTGCTGATCTGCATTCGATGGGGCAACACGCACTGCTGCTGATCTGCATTCGATGGAGCAACACGCACGGACTGCCGGGCTGAATTCTATGGGGCAAAACGCGTCTGTAGGAGCCGGCTTGCTGGCGAACGCGGGGTGTCAGCCGACCATGGCGCTGAATGTGCCAATTTTCGCGGGCAAGCGCGCTCCTACAGGTTTTGCGCAGGGCGCGCGTTCCAGTAAGGTGCATTTTTTGCACTGGGCATCCGTGGCCAGCGAAGCGGCAACGTCTTGCGTCTGGCTTTGATTAGCAACGCTGTCCAAATCCTTGTGCAGACGCCGATCATGCATGTGACGCCACCCACTGTAGGAGCGCGCTTGCCCGCGAATCGTTTGCCGCCCAACGCTGCATCCCCTGGCTGCTGACCTACATTCGATGAAGCAGCACGCACTGGCTGCTGGCCTGCGTTCGATGGAGCAACACTGCTGCTGCTCTGCATTCGATGGAGCAACGCGCACTGCTGCTGCTCTGCATTCGATGGAGCAACGCGCACTGCTGCTGCTCTGCATTCGATGGAGCAACGCGCACTGCTGCTGATCTGCACTCGAAGGCGCAAAACGCATCTGTAGGAGCCGGCTTGCTGGCGAACGCGGTCTGTCAGCCGACCATGGCGCTGAATGTGCCAATTTTCGCGGGCAAGCGCGCTCCTACAGGTTTTGCGCAGGGCATGCGTTACAGCAAGGTGCCATTTTTTGCGCTGGGCATCCGTGGCCAGCGAAGCGGCAACGTCTTGCGCCGGGCTTTGATTAGCAACGCTGGCAAAAACCTCTGTGCAGACGCCGATTATGCATGTGACGCCACCATTGTAGGAGCGCGCTTGCCCGCGAATCGATTACCGCCACAACGCTGCTCTCACTAACGGCTGGCCTGCATTCGATAAAGCAACACGCACTGACTGCTGGCCTGCGTTCGATGAAGCAACACGCACCGACTGCTGGCCTGCATTCGATGGAGCAACACTGCTGCTGCTCTGTATTCGATGGAGCAACGCGCACTGCTGCTCTGTATTCGATGGAGCAACACGCACGGACTGCCGGGCTGAATTCTATGGGGCAAAACGCATCTGTAGGAGCCGGCTTGCTGGCGAACGCGGGGTGTCAGCCGGCCACCTCGCTAAATTTGCCAATGTCCCCAGGCAAGCGCGTACACCTTCAACGTTCGTTGATTACCGCTGCGTCGGCCGCTCGAAATTCTTTGCCGCTTCCTTTGCAAGGTCCGGCGGCAGGAAGTCTTTGTCGGGGTTGTAATCGGCTTTGAGGAAGCGGGACAGGTCCTGCAAATCCCCCGGACTCAACGTACCTGCCGCCTGCTTGAGGCGCAGATTGTCCAGAATATAGTCGTAGCGGGTGTTGTTGTAATCACGTACCGACGCGTACAACTGCCGCTGTGCATCCAGTACGTCGACGATGTTTCGCGTGCCGACCTGATAGCCAATTTCAGTGGCCTCCAGCGCGCTCTGGTTGGAGATGATGGATTGCTTGCGCGCCTGCACCTGCTCCACATCGGTATTAACCGCACGGTGCAGGTTTCGGGTGTTTTCCACGACTTGCCGGCGCATGCCTTCACGCTGTTGTTCGCTTTGGCCGAGACGGGCATAGGCCTCGCGTACCTGCGAGCTGGTCAGGCCGCCGCTGTAGATCGGGATGTTCACCTGCAAGCCGATGGTGCGTTGCTCGACGCTGCCGTGAAAGCTCTGACCGGTGTAGTTGGGATTGGTGAAGCCCAGCGGGTCGTTGTCGCCCTTTTCATACTGGGCAACGGCATCGACGGTGGGCGCATGCCCCGCCTTGCGCTGACGAAGGGTTTCCTCGGCGGCACTGACCGCATAATTGCTGGCCAGCAAATTCAAGTTCTGCTGCGTAGCAGTGTCTACCCAGGCCTTGGCGTCATTGGGCGTCGGAGCCAGCACCGGCAAGGTATGCACGATGCCTTCGATCGAGTTGTAATCGCGATTGGTCAGGGTGATCAGCGCCTGAAATGCATCATCAACCTGTCGCTTGGCGACGATCCGTGCAGCTCGCGCGGTGTCGTAGCTGGCTTGCGCCTGAAGCACATCGGTTTTGTCCGAGAGACCGACGTCGAAGCGCTCCCGGGCCTGATCAAGTTGGCGCTTGAAGGCTGCTTCTTCGGCCTTCGTCGACGCCAGATTGTCTTGCGCGCGCAAGACGGAGAAGTAGTCCTCGGCGCTTTGCAAAATCAGGTTCTGCTCGGTGGCCGACAGCTGCAAAAGCGCCTGCTCGCTGACATCTTTCGCTGCCTTGAGCTGAAACCAGCGGTCAGCACGAAAGATGGGCTGGCTGAGCGTCGCCCGATAGACCGTCCCGCTGCGGCTGATGACGGCGGAGGGCTGATCTATCGAGGTGCGAGTGTCATTGATGTCGGCGCCGCCCGAGATGTTTGGCAACAGGCCAGCACGCGCCTGAGGCACAATTTCCTTCTGGGCGTCATAGCTGGCGCGGGCTGCAGCCAAATCAGCATTGTTGTTCACCGCCTCCTGATACACGCTGACCAAACCGGTCCTGGTTGGCAACGGCATGTCTGCTGCCCCGGCCATTGCACTCGAAGCACACGACACGGCAAAGGCCAGTGAAAGTTTGCGCAGCATAGACATTCCCTAGTAATTCAAGCGGTATGAAGACGGTGACGTTGCGTCTGATCCAGATGCCTTTGGCGCCGCGTAGCGAGTGTAGTTCCGGAGGGTGGGGACAACAATCGGGCAAATCAGACATTTGACGCACGTTTGAATTCCGCTTGGCGTTTGCCGCGCGCGGCGACTAGACTGATGCCGTTCTTGTCGGGGTGCCTTGATATGAGGCTGAGATCGGATAATCCGGATCCCGTTGAACCTGATCAGGTTAACGCCTGCGTAGGGAACAAGATTTCTCGTCTCCCGGCGAGTCCTCTTGAGTGTCGTCCGGGGTCGTCTTTGTTCATTTTCTGAACAGTCCGCGCCGCTCGATCTCAGCATCCATGCCGTCTCAGGGTGCAATCCGTCCGTGTCCATCAGGCTCAAGCTCCGACAATTCATTCCGCCGCTGGATGATGTCTGGAGAGCCCGTGATGAGTACAACACTAAAAAATGCCAATCTGAGTGAATCCGCCCAAGTCGATTCGGGGTCGGTTCAGCCGTTTACCCGCTCGCGAAAAATCTACGTTCAGGGCTCCCGTCCGGACATCCGCGTGCCCATGCGTGAAATCAGCCTGGACGTCACCCCTACGGGCTTTTCCGGGACCGGTGGCAGCGGCGAGATCAACGCGCCGGTGTGCGTGTACGACACGTCCGGCCCTTACACCGACCCTAACGTCATCATCGATGTGCGCAAAGGCCTGGCCGACGTGCGTTCGCCCTGGATCGAGTCTCGGGCTGACACCGAACGCCTGCCAGGACTGACGTCGAACTTCGGTCAGGAGCGCCTGGCCGATGCCGAACTGACAAAATTGCGTTTCGCCCACGTTCGCAACCCGCGCAGGGCGAAGGCGGGGGCAAACGTCAGCCAGATGCACTATGCGCGTCAGGGCATCATCACCGCCGAGATGGAATACGTCGCGCTGCGCGAAAACATGAAGCTGCAGGAAGCCCGAGCCGCCGGCCTTCTGACTCAACAGCATCCCGGCCACAGCTTCGGTGCAAGCATTCCGAAAGAGATCACTCCTGAGTTTGTCCGGGAAGAAATTGCCCGCGGCCGCGCGATCATTCCCGCCAACATCAACCACGTTGAGCTCGAGCCGATGATCATCGGCCGCAACTTTCTAGTGAAGATCAACGGCAACATCGGCAACAGCGCGCTGGGTTCTTCAATCGAAGAAGAAGTCGCGAAGCTGACGTGGGGCATTCGTTGGGGGTCGGACACGGTCATGGACCTCTCCACCGGCAAGCACATTCACGAAACCCGGGAATGGATCATTCGCAACTCGCCCGTGCCCATCGGCACCGTGCCAATTTATCAGGCCCTGGAAAAAGTCGGCGGGGCGGCTGAGGACCTGACGTGGGAGCTGTTTCGCGACACCCTGATCGAGCAAGCGGAGCAGGGCGTTGACTACTTCACCATCCACGCCGGCGTGCTACTGCGGTATGTACCGCTGACGGCCAAACGGGTGACCGGGATCGTCAGTCGTGGCGGCTCCATCATGGCCAAGTGGTGCCTGGCGCATCACAAAGAGAATTTCCTGTACACCCACTTCGACGACATCTGCGAAATCATGAAGGCATACGACGTCAGCTTCTCGCTGGGTGACGGCCTGCGTCCGGGGTCGATTGCCGACGCCAATGACGAGGCGCAGTTTGGTGAGCTGGAGACCCTTGGCGAGCTGACTAAGATTGCCTGGAAACACGACGTGCAGTGCATGATCGAGGGCCCGGGGCATGTGCCGATGCAGTTAATCAAGGAGAACATGGACAAGCAGCTGGAGTGCTGCGACGAGGCGCCGTTCTACACCCTCGGTCCGCTGACGACGGACATTGCGCCGGGTTATGACCACATCACTTCCGGCATCGGCGCGGCCATGATCGGCTGGTTCGGATGCGCGATGCTGTGTTACGTCACGCCCAAGGAGCACTTGGGGCTGCCGAACAAGGATGACGTGAAAACCGGGATCATCACCTACAAGATCGCTGCCCACGCGGCCGACCTGGCGAAAGGGCACCCGGGTGCACAGATTCGCGACAATGCGCTGAGCAAAGCGCGCTTCGAGTTTCGCTGGGAAGACCAGTTCAACCTCGGGCTTGACCCGGACACCGCCCGCGCCTACCACGATGAAACGCTGCCAAAAGACTCGGCCAAGGTTGCGCACTTCTGCTCCATGTGCGGGCCGAAGTTCTGCTCCATGAAAATCACCCAGGAAGTGCGCGAGTACGCCGCCAACCAGAAGATCGACGCGGTGGATGTGTCGGTGGTGGAAGGTATGCGCGAACAGGCTGAGCGGTTCAAGCAGGAAGGCAGTCAGCTTTATAAGAAAGTGTGAGCGACAAGCGGCAAGTCACAAGCTGCAAGGAAAAGCAGGCCCGCGTTTGATCTTCTCTTGCGGCTTGCGGCTTGCGGCTTGCGGCTTGCGGCTTGCAGCTTGCACCTTGCACCTTGCACCTCATAACGGCTCTTCAGCGAGACACAAAAGTGAACACACCCGGCACCTATTCACCCGATATTCCCGTACCCGCCGCCAAGCGCGTGTTTGGCGGGCGTGATCTGTTTTCTCTGTGGTTTTCCCTCGGCATCGGCCTCATGGTCCTGCAAACCGGTGCGTTGCTAGCGCCGGGGCTGGGCATGTCAGGCTCGATGCTGGCGATCGTTCTGGGCACGCTGGTCGGCGTATTGCTGCTGGCCGGTGTCGGCGTCATCGGCAGTGACACCGGCCTTTCGTCGATGGCTGCGCTCAAGCTCAGCCTGGGCAGCAAGGGCGCAGGTGTGCCGGCGGTCCTTAATCTGCTGCAACTGGTGGGCTGGGGCTCTTTCGAAATCATCGTCATGCGCGACGCCGCCAGCCTGTTGGGCGCCGGCGCGTTCTCCGAAGGCAGCTTGTGGGCAAGTCCGCTGCTCTGGACTGTCGTGTTCGGTGCGCTGGCGACGTTGCTGGCGGTCAGCGGTCCGTTGGCCTTCGTCCGGCAAATTTTGCGTAAGTGGGGCATCTGGCTGTTGCTGGCAGCGTGCGCTTGGCTGACATTCAACCTGGTCAGCAAGGCCGATCTGACGGCCTTGTGGTCACGCGCGGGGGACGGCTCGATGCCGTTTGCTGTGGGCTTCGACATCGCTATCGCCATGCCGCTTTCCTGGCTGCCGCTGATCGCCGATTACTCGCGCTTTGGCAAACGCGCCACCGCAGTCTTCGGCGGCACAGCGCTGGGCTTCTTCATCGGCAATTTCTGGCTGATGACCCTCGGCGTCGCCTACACCCTGGCCTTTGCGCCAAGCGGCGAAGCCAATGCCTTGCTGATGGCGCTGGCAGGCGCAGGGATGGGAATTCCGCTGCTGCTCATTCTTCTGGATGAATCGGAAAACGCCTTCGCCGACATTCACTCCGCTGCAGTGTCGAGCGGGATTCTGCTGAAGGCCAAAGTCGAGCATCTGGCGCTGGCCATTGGCGTGATCTGCACACTGATTGCCTGCTTTGCGCCGCTGGCCCAATACCAGAACTTCCTGTTGCTGATCGGCTCGGTGTTCGCGCCATTGTTCGGCGTGGTGCTGGTGGATCACTTCGTCCTGCGCCGCCGCCAACAGGGCGTCGCGACGACGGGCCTGCGCTGGATGACGTTACTGGCGTGGATCGGCGGGATCTGCACCTACCATCTGCTGGCGAATCTTTATCCGGACATCGGTGCAACGCTGCCAGCGCTGATCATCGCTGGCTTGTTGCAGCTCATATTCAATAAAGCGATCAGCTCCGTCCGGGGAACAGCTCAGGCTTGATGATGCCGTTCAACTGCGGATAAGGAATCTTCAGTTCGATGTGGCCCATGGCGTAGGGCGCAATGGTCGAGACCGGGTACTTGAGGATCACTGCACCGTACGTCAGGGCGACGTTTGAAGTTTGCTTGAATGCCCACATGTTCTGGAACTCGGCGTCCTTGTCCAGCTTGCTGCTGATCAACCAGGCCTGATGAGCCAGGCGGGCCTTGTCCCAGAACGCGGCTTCCTGACCCGGGACCAGCATATCGGCCAGTGTCAGGACACGCTGCTGCTGGCGCGAGTAGTTGATGAACGCGCGGCCCGGATTGCCCTGGCCGCTGCCGGAATCCAGATAGCTCGACAGCTCAATGACCACGATTCCGTCATGCTGCTCACGTACCTTGGCCTGCAAGTAGCTGCTGTTGCGTGCTTGCGCCCGGCTCAGGAACTGCTCCTGATATGCCTTCAACGTAGGCGGCACCGGACCATCGCTGTCGCTGCGCGTCAGTTGCAGCAAGGTGCGCTGGACGATCCCGTCCAGTTTCGGCTCGTCCGGGAAGTGCACGGTGTCGATGTTCACCAGTGGGCAATCGTCAGTGGTGCAACCAGGCTTGATCAGTTCCGAAGCGTCGCGCTGAACCGTCAGCGGGCTGCGCAGATTAGGTTGGAAAAAGCTTTGGCAGGCGCCCAAAATCAGGGCCAGGCAGGCCATTGAAATGATCTTCAGAAAAGACATGTTGATCCTTGGCATCGGCATATAAAGGGACGTCACGGGGGAGGTGACGGCAACGTCCTTCGACTATAGGCGGCGCAATCAGTTCGCCATCGGACGGATTAGAGTGCTTTCCCTGCCAGCCGTCCACTGCGGCGACCGGTTTTGCCAACTCAAAGGGCTGCATCCCGCACGACAGCGCGTTAGGATGGGCCGGAACACAGCGCTCAAGCAGTGAGAAATATATGACCGACAGCAACAGATCGATACCGACCAGGCACGAAATCACACACCGCGAAACCTGCTTCAAGGGGTTCTATCAGCTCGACCGCCTCCAGTTGCGCCACGAGTTGTTCGCCGGTGGCATGAGCCCGGAAATCAAGCGCGAGCTGTTCGTTCGCCATGATGCAGTGTGCGTACTGCCCTACGATGCCAAGCGTGACGAAGTCGTGCTCATCGAACAGTTTCGGGTCGGCGTCATCGGCAAGCATGACAACCCCTGGCTGATCGAGATGGTTGCCGGGCTTATCGATAAACAGGAAGAGCCCGAGCAGGTTGCTCACCGCGAGGGAGAAGAGGAAGCTGGACTGGTCTTCAACGCTCTGTGGCCGATAACCAAGTACTTCCCGTCGCCCGGTGGCAGCAACGAGTTCGTGCATCTCTATCTGGGCAAGTGCGAAAGCGAAGGAGCCGGCGGGTTGCACGGTCTGGAAGAAGAAGCCGAAGATATCCGGGTTTCGGTGTGGTCATTCGACGACGCGATGCAAGCCGTCAAGGACGGTCGTATCGTGAACGCCGCAACTATCATTGCAATGCAGTGGCTGGCGCTCAATCGCGCCGAAGTAAGGGGGCTATGGTCGTGAATCTTTTGCGCGAGCGCTATCGGGTCGACCTCGCCGGGCTGCAGGCAGCCTGTGAGGCCAACTACGCGCGCTTGATGCGTTTGCTGCCCGATATGCGCAATCAACAACGCTCCCGTAAGGTCGCTGTAACTCAAGGCGACCAGATGCTGGGCGTTCTGGCGGTCGAGGTCATCCTCGATTGCCCGTATACCACCACGTTACAAGTTCGTCAGGAGCACAGCCTGCCATGGCTGCCGGTGCCCGTGCTCGAAGTGCAGGTCTACCACGACGCCCGTATGGCCGAGGTCATCGGTGCCGAACATGCACGTCGCTTCCAGGGCATTTACCCCTATCCCAACGCCGACATGCATCAGCCCGATGAAAAGGCTCAGCTCAATGTGTTTTTGGGTGAATGGCTGAGCCATTGTCTGGCGTGCGGGCATGAGTTCGAGGCGGTGCGCTGAGGTTTGACAAACAGGCGACTGCTCCACTTAATCAGGGTTTATGTAGGACAGGTCTGTAAGTAGCTTCTGAAAATTATCACCGGCTGGACTTTTTGGTTTTATCGAGCATCCCCCACGTCTATGTTTCGCGTTTTCTTCGGAAGCGCGATATGAACTTCGCTGGAATCAACAGTCGTTTGCTATGGCGATGAAATGGATAAAGGTCGTGCTGATCGCGATATTGTCCGGCTTCGGGGCGCCGCCATTAGTGGGACTTTTTTTATATCAAGGCGAGCCATTGCAGCCGATCGTTTGCGCACTTTTTACAGCCCTGGGACTTGGAGCAGGCGCCTTTGCATCGCGCTACATTTCATGGGGATGGGCGGTCGGCGGTTTTGCGGGCTTGTTGTTGGGACTGTTTGGCCCAATGCCGCTTATGTTTTTTTTCCCTGATACGCGCTATGAGGCAGTGCTGCCCTTGCTTGTTTGCAGTGCTGTAGTCGGTATGCTCGTCGCAGGCTACCTAACTGACAAGGTATTCAGATCGCGGTGGCCGTAGAGCCGGGATCGAAGCGTAATCCTTGTAACCGCGAAAGGGTGCGCATTTCTTGGTTTGATCCGCCCTCGTTCAGCCATCATAATCCGGCCACATCCGCTCAAGGAGACGGCCATTGTCGAGCGCATCCTCTCATCCCGCATCTGTGTTGATCGTTCAACTGACCGACAGCCACCTGTTCGCCGAGGCGGACGGCACGCTGCTGGGCATGCCCACGCGTGCCAGTCTGGACGCTGTGGTCGAGCTCGTACTGCGCGAGCAACCTGCGATCGACCTGGTGCTGGCAACGGGTGACTTGTCTCAGGACGGTACGGTCGAGTCCTATCAGGCGTTTCGCGACGTGAGTGATCGTCTGGATGCGCCCAAGCGCTGGATCCCCGGGAATCACGATGAGCTGAGAGAAATGTCGATTGCTGCGCAAAACAGCGATTTTCTTGAGCCGGTCGTCGACGTCGGCCAGTGGCGGATCACGATGCTTGATTCCGCCGTCTCCGGGTCAGTGCCCGGGTATCTGGAAGACACGCAACTCCAGTTGCTGGCGCAAGCCTTTAGCGAAGCGCCGGAGCGCCATCATCTGGTCTGCCTCCATCATCATCCGGTGCCCATCGGGGCGGCGTGGATGGAGCCCATCGGACTGCGAAATCCTGATGCGCTGTTTGCCGTACTGGAGCGCTTTCCCCAGGTTCGCGCGGTGCTGTGGGGCCACGTGCATCAGGCATTCGATCAATCTGTAAACGGATTAAGGCTGCTGGCCTCACCGTCCACCTGTATTCAATTTGCGCCGAACAGCGTCGATTTTGGTCTTGACTCGGCGGCACCCGGCTACCGTTGGCTGCGGCTGCACCATGACGGGCAGATCGAGACCGGAGTTTCACGCGTTGAGCCGGACCTGTTCGAGGTTGATGTCAATGGCGCGGGTTATTGAAAGAAACGTCCTCAAATGTCAGCGATTCATCATCAGGCGAGTTTTCACGCAGTTGACCCTGTAAACTGCGTGGCTTTGCCCTGATGACTGCCCGCAGAAAGTCATCAGGGATGTATCGATTGCCGTTTGGGAGGCATAGCGTGAATCAGGACCAGTCGACGCTTCTTTATATTCATGGCCTGAACAGCTCAGCCAGGTCGCAAAAGGCCACACAGCTGACGGCATTAATGGGCCGTCTGGGTTTGAGCGAATACCTGCGTGTGCCTGAGCTGCATCATCACCCGCGTCAGGCGCTGGCTCAGTTGGAGGCTGCGATCGAGGAGCTCGGTCGGCCGCTGCTGGTCGGCAGCTCGCTCGGCGGCTACTATGCCACGCACCTGGCTGAGCGCCATGGCCTCAAGGCCGTGTTGATCAACCCCGCGGTCAACCCGCACCAGCTCTTCGATGGCTTTCTTGGCACCCAACAAAACCTTTACACCGGCGAGAGCTGGGAGCTGACGCACGACCATGTGACGGCGTTGGCCGAGCTGGAAGTGCCTGCCCCACAGGATCCGCAACGTATTCAGGTGTGGCTGCAAACCGGCGACGAGACACTGGATTACCGCCGGGCGCAGAGCTTCTATCGAGCCTGCGCATTGCGCATCGAAGCGGGCGGCGATCACGGATTTCAGGGCTTCGCCGCAAAGATGCCAACGCTGTTGAGCTTCGCCGGGTTCGCTCCCGCGTTGCTCCAGGGTGTCGATCTGACCGGGCTCTGACCGGGGCCATGGCTGCAACAAAGCTGCACTAAATATGTAGAGCCGACTTGTACAAACAGTGCTACTCCGAAATTTCATGAACGACTTGATGACGAGACCCCATGGCCAATCCCAGCGCTAGCTCTTATAACGCAGACGCCATCGAAGTCCTCTCGGGCCTCGACCCGGTCCGCAAACGGCCGGGCATGTACACCGACACCGCACGGCCCAACCATCTGGCGCAGGAAGTCATCGACAACAGTGTCGACGAAGCGCTGGCAGGCCACGCCCGGTCTGTGCAGGTCATTTTGCACGCCGACAATTCCCTTGAAGTCGCGGATGACGGCCGCGGCATGCCCGTGGATATCCATCCGGAAGAGGGCGTGTCGGGCGTCGAGTTGATCCTCACCAAACTCCACGCTGGCGGCAAGTTTTCCAACAAAAACTACCAGTTCTCAGGCGGCCTTCATGGCGTCGGGATCTCCGTGGTCAACGCGCTTTCGACCCAGGTCCGGGTGCGGGTCAAGCGCGATGGCAACGAATACGAAATGACGTTCGCTGACGGCTATAAGGCCAGCGAACTGGCGGTGATCGGCACCGTCGGCAAGCGTAATACCGGCACCAGCGTGTATTTCGCCCCGGACCCCAAATACTTCGATACCCCCAAGTTCTCCGTCAGCCGCCTCAAGCACGTGCTCAAGGCCAAGGCCGTGCTCTGCCCGGGCCTGCTGGTCAGCTTCGAAGACAAAGGCACGGGCGAGAAAGTCGAATGGCATTACGAGGACGGGCTGCGCTCGTACCTTCAGGACTCGGTGGCAGACTTTCTGCGCCTTCCGGACGAGCCGTTTTGCGGCGTATTCGCCGGCAATAAAGAGGCCGTCGACTGGGCACTGCTGTGGCTGCCCGAAGGTGGCGACAGCGTGCAGGAAAGCTACGTCAACCTGAT
This sequence comes from Pseudomonas sp. ME-P-057, assembly GCF_030208975.1. Classification (NCBI taxonomy): domain Bacteria; kingdom Pseudomonadati; phylum Pseudomonadota; class Gammaproteobacteria; order Pseudomonadales; family Pseudomonadaceae; genus Pseudomonas; species Pseudomonas sp. ME-P-057. The sequence continues at coordinate 86,906 of NZ_JARVSX010000042.1, read as the reverse complement.
CCCGACTGCGCAGGGCGGCACCCATGTCAATGGTCTACGCCAGGGCCTGCTGGACGCAATGCGCGATTTTTGCGAGTTCCGCAGTCTGCTGCCGCGCGGCGTGAAGCTGGCGCCTGAAGACGTCTGGGAGCGCATCGCTTTCGTCCTGTCGATGAAGATGCAGGAGCCACAGTTCTCCGGTCAGACCAAAGAGCGATTGTCCTCCCGCGAAGCCGCCGCTTTTGTCTCGGGCGTGGTAAAGGACGCTTTCAGCCTGTGGCTTAACGCGCACCCTGAACTGGGCATGCAACTGGCCGAACTGGCGATCAGCAATGCCGGTCGTCGTCTCAAGGCGAGCAAGAAGGTTGAGCGCAAACGCATCACCCAGGGCCCGGCGCTGCCAGGCAAACTGGCTGATTGCGCAGGGCAGGATCCGATGCGCTCGGAACTGTTTCTGGTTGAGGGTGACTCGGCGGGTGGTTCTGCCAAACAGGCCCGGGACAAGGAATTTCAGGCCATCCTGCCCTTGCGCGGGAAAATTCTGAACACATGGGAAGTCGATGGCGGCGAGGTGCTTGCCAGCCAGGAAGTGCATAACATTGCCGTGGCCATCGGGGTCGATCCAGGTGCGGCAGACATGAGCCAGCTGCGCTACGGCAAAATATGCATCCTGGCTGACGCCGACTCCGACGGCCTGCACATCGCGACGCTGCTGTGCGCACTTTTTGTTCAGCACTTCCGTCCGCTGGTGGATGCCGGCCACGTCTACGTGGCGATGCCGCCGCTGTATCGAATCGACCTGGGCAAAGACATTTATTACGCCCTGGACGAGGCCGAGCGCGACGGCATTCTTGACCGGCTGGTGGCCGAGAAAAAACGTGGCAAGCCGCAAGTCACCCGATTCAAGGGACTGGGTGAGATGAACCCGCCACAGCTGCGAGAGACCACCATGGACCCGAACACGCGTCGACTGGTGCAACTGACCCTCGACGACTTCGCCGCCACCTCGGAAATGATGGACATGCTGTTGGCCAAGAAGCGCGCGGGTGACCGCAAGAGCTGGCTCGAGTCCAAAGGCAACCTGGCCGAGGTGCTGGTTTGATGCGGGGCTGGCTTGCAGCGTTGGTATTGATCGCCACGCCTGTCTTCGCGGCGCCATTGCCCGAACTCAAGCTGCTGTCGGAGCATCCGGTGGATGACATGATCGGCGGCAATCTGTCCGGCCTCGCGTCATGCAACGGCGTGCTGTGGACGGTTTCGGACCGTGACGACACCTTGCTCTATAGCCTCGACACCTCGGCTACGGTCTGGAAAGCCAAGGCACAAACGCTCGAAATTCCGCCGATTCCAGACAGCGGGCTGTCTGCGACCCTGCGCGGCATGGCCAAGGCCTCGGCGCTGATTCGTGGCGGCGATCTGGACTTCGAAGGCGTGAGCTGCGATGCCGAGGGTAACCGCTACATCGTCAGCGAAGCCTATGCCACGGTGCTCAAAGTGCCGGTCAAGGGAGCGCCTGTGTGGCTGGACCTTCCTAAAAAGATCGTCGAAGAAGCGCAGGCGGCCGGCATGCTGCAACATTTCAACGCAATCTTCGAAGGCATCGCGGTCAATCCGGCAGGCGACCAACTGTGGCTCGCCGCCGAGCGGGACAAGCGCGGGTTGCTGACCGCGCACTTAGGCAAGGACGGTTGGGCCTGTGATGCCAGTTGCATCGTGCGGGTGGAATCAGGCGAGGACCTTTTGCCCCCGGAGGTTAGCGGCAAGCGGGTCTCCAAAGACCTTTCCGATATATCGCTGCACAAGGGCAAGCTGTTCACGCTGGAGCGCGCGGCTTACCGGATCTGTCGCCGCACCCTGGCGACGGGGCAGCTGGAAGCCTGCTGGTCGTTTGCCAGGGAGGCGCTGCAGCCCAATCGACGATATGACCAGAAGTACGGCCTGACCGAGGCGTTGATCGTCGACGACAAAGGCGCATGGATCGGTACTGACAACAACTTCGGTGTCCGGGCCGATGGCGAAAAACGTCCTGTCGTGTGGCGCTTTGCTGCGCCGGAAGGTGGCTGGGGCGGCAAGCCTTGATCCAGGCACCTCCTGGCCGACGCGCCGGGCGGATCATGATGATTATCGCCTGGGCTGCAGCGCTGTTTCTGGCCACACGCTTTTTCGGCGAGTGGGAGCAGCGTCAGGAAAATCCGAACACGGTCGTTGCCTTCGAGCACGGCGACGGCTATGTCGAGGTGAAGCTTACGAGCAATCGTGACGGACATTTCGTCATGACCGGGCAGATAAACGCTCGCCCCGTGCAGTTCATGCTCGACACAGGGGCGACCAACGTCGCCGTGCCGGAGAGCGTCGCAGAGACGCTGCGTCTTGAGCGCGGCGAGCGTGTTCAGGTGAGTACGGCCAACGGGCGCACCGATGCGTTCAGGACCACGCTGCAGCGGCTGCAGATAGGCGACATCGTCCTGAACAACGTGCGCGCCCTGGTGGTGCCCGGCCTGGACGGTGAACAGGTGCTGCTGGGCATGAGCGCCGTGAAACAACTCGAATTCACACAGCGTGGCGGCACTTTGCTGCTGCGCCAGACGACAAAATGATGAGGCCCGCATGAGCGATTCCCTTGACCTCAGCCTGGACGGCGTAGAACGCCGATCGCTGGCTGACTTCACCGAACAGGCCTATCTCAACTACTCCATGTACGTGATCATGGACCGGGCGCTGCCGCATATTGGCGACGGCCTGAAGCCGGTGCAGCGACGCATCGTCTACGCGATGAGCGAGCTGGGCCTGGACGCTGACGCCAAGCACAAGAAGTCGGCGCGTACCGTAGGTGACGTCCTCGGCAAGTTTCACCCGCACGGCGACTCCGCCTGCTACGAAGCAATGGTGCTGATGGCGCAGCCTTTCAGCTATCGCTACACGCTGGTCGATGGCCAGGGCAACTGGGGTGCGCCGGACGACCCCAAGTCATTCGCAGCCATGCGATACACCGAAGCCCGGCTGTCGCGGTATTCCGAGGTACTGCTTTCCGAGTTGGGACAGGGTACGGCCGACTGGGTGCCGAACTTTGACGGCACGCTGGACGAGCCGGCCGTTTTGCCTGCGCGCCTGCCAAATATCCTGCTCAATGGCACCACCGGCATTGCTGTCGGCATGGCCACTGATGTCCCGCCGCACAACCTGCGAGAGGTCGCGTCGGCGTGTGTGCGCCTGCTCGACGAGCCGAAAGCGACCATCGAACAACTGTGCGAACACATTCAGGGTCCTGATTACCCGACAGAAGCGGAAATCATCACTCCGCGTGCCGACCTGCTGAAAATCTACGAAACCGGCCGTGGCTCGGTGCGGATGCGGGCGGTTTACCGGGTTGAAGACGGCGATATCGTCGTCACCGCGCTGCCGCATCAAGTTTCAGGCGCTAAGGTGCTGGAACAGATCGCGGCGCAAATGCAGGCCAAGAAGCTGCCGATGGTGGCGGACCTGCGCGATGAGTCAGACCACGAGCACCCGTGCCGCATCGTGATTATTCCGCGCTCCAATCGCGTGGACCCTGAAGAGCTGATGCAGCATCTGTTCGCCACCACCGAGCTGGAATCCAGCTATCGCGTGAACGTTAACATCATCGGTCTGGACGGCAAGCCGCAGCTCAAGAATCTGAAAGCACTGCTGTCGGAGTGGCTGACCTTCCGTATTAACACCGTGCGCCGCCGGCTGCAGTTCCGCCTGGATAAAGTCGAGCGTCGTCTCCACCTGTTGGAAGGCTTGCTCACCGCGTATCTGAACCTGGATGAAGTGATTCATATCATCCGTACCGCCGAGCACCCGAAAGCCGAGCTGATCGCGCGTTTTGCGTTGTCCGAGATTCAGGCTGATTACATCCTCGACACACGGTTGCGTCAGCTGGCCCGTCTGGAAGAGATGAAGCTGCGCGGCGAGCAGGATGAACTGCTCAAGGAGCAAGCCAAGTTGCTCGCCCTGCTGGGCAGCGAAACAAAGTTGCGCAAGCTGGTACGCACTGAACTGATTGCTGATGCCCAGACCTACGGCGATGACCGTCGCTCGCCCATTGTTGAGCGTGCGGAGGCCAAAGCGCTGTCGGAAAACGAGCTGATGCCCACAGAACCGGTCACCGTGGTGCTGTCGGAAAAAGGCTGGGTGCGCTGCGCCAAAGGCCACGACATCGACGCTACCGGGCTTTCGTACAAAGCAGGCGATGGCTTCAAGGCAGCAGCAGCGGGCCGGTCGAACCAGTTTGCGGTGTTCATCGACTCGACAGGGCGCAGCTATTCGCTGGCGGCGCATACATTGCCGTCCGCCAGAGGGCAGGGCGATCCGCTGACGGGTCGCCTGACACCGCCGCCGGCCGCCACGTTCGAATGCGTGCTGCTGCCAGAGGACGACGCCTTGTACGTGGTTGCTTCCGACGCCGGCTACGGTTTTGTGGTCAAGGGTGAAGACCTGCAGGCCAAGAACAAGGCGGGCAAGGCGCTGCTGAGTCTTCCGGCCGGGGCTAAGGTGATTCTGCCGCGCCCTGTGCCTGACCGCGAACAGAACTGGCTCGCTGTGGTGACCACTGAAGGCCGCCTGCTGGTATTCAAGATCAGCGACCTGCCACAGCTTGGCAAAGGCAAAGGCAACAAGATCATTGGTATTCCGGGCGATCGTGTTGCCAGCCGGGAGGAGTACGTCACCGACCTGGCCGTCATCCCCAATGGCGCAACACTGGTGCTGCAGGCCGGTAAGCGCCATCTGTCGCTCAAACCCGACGATCTCGAACACTACAAAGGCGAGCGCGGACGCCGGGGTAACAAGCTGCCGCGCGGATTCCAGCGCGTCGATGCCTTGCTGGTGGAAAGCGCCAGCTAAAGCGGCTGGTTGCGCAGTCGCTCTTCGTTTCGTCACGAGAGCGACTCAGAATCGCTGGAGTCAGCGCACATATTCACGGATGATATGACGTCATCTGGCGCCGCCGTGGCGGAATGCCTTCATGTCTTCAAAGCATTTAACAGCGTGAGCGCGTTACACGGCGTTCACTTGGACGGGATGATGAATTTTCTACGTGTTCCCCGTGTTCTGTTGTTAGCCGGCGTTTTGGGTTTGGCCGGTTGCAGCGTTCATCAGCCCACGTCGCTCTATCAGCTCGACAGCGGCGAACCTGGGCAACCGAAACAAAATGGCGGGGTCGCAGTTGTATTGGGCCCGGTGGCAATCGCCGACTATCTACAACGCGAAACCTTACTTCAGCGTCAACCGGATGGCAGTCTCACAGCATCCACCGAGGGTCGCTGGGCGGGTAGCCTGTCCTCTGATATTGACCAACTGCTTCTGCGCCAGCTGGCCTGGAAGCTCGACAGCCAACGGGTAGTCATGGCGCCTGCAGCGGCCAACTTCACGCCGGATGTGCAAGTGGTGCTGTCGATCACCCGACTGGATTCGGGTGTCAAACAACCCGCGGTACTTGATGCCCAGTGGCGTTTGCTCGACCGCCGCGGCAACGTTCGCGACAGCAAGATCATCCACCTGGAAGAACCGCACGCTGGCTCTTCCGCTGCGCAGGTCAAGGCTCAAGGGGTCTTGCTGCAACGCCTGGCAGACAAGCTGAGCGTCGCGGTCAAACCTATCGCCAGTCAGCCGCTGGTGGCGGACGAGCCCAAGCGAGCGGCCACGCCAGCCAAGACCCGTACCGATCAGGACAAGCCCAAGATCCCGATGGCATCACCGATCCGCACCGACCTGGAAGTGTTTCGCTTCTAGTATTGGCGGCCACAAAAAAGAGCCATTAAAAAGCCCGCAGCGATGCGGGCTTTTTTATGGCTGCTATAACCGTCAGACCTTGCGGGCTTCGTGCATACGCGCCAGTTGGCGTTCGAGCATCGATGGATAGGGCTCCATCAAACGCTCCACGCAGCTTGCACCCTCCGGGCTGGCGATCGGGCGTATGCGCGCACGCTGGCGAATGGTCGGGTCTTCGCTGATCTTGCGCTCTACCAGCAGCAAATTGCGGCTGTGCTGAGAAAGGGCCAGCGCGTCCTGGGCGGTTTCGGTCAGCAGCAGATCGATCTGATTCATCCCGTGAAGACCCTCGCCCAACGTCAGGCCCAGCTGAAGCTGAAGGGTGATCCCGCTGTCGGCGACTTCGATCTGCAACGCATGGCTCAACGCACGCAGCAACTCGCCGCAGCAGATTGCGTTGGTCAGGTAATCGTCCCCGCTGTCCTGCGTGCTGAACACCATCAGCGAGCTGCCGTCGTTCAATGTGTGCAGTTCGCTGTCGTACAGCGAAGCGGCTTGATCAATACAGTCGCGGTAGCGCTCGAGCAGTTCGGTCAGACGCGTGCGTGGGAGCCGGCGAAGCTGCTCCTGAGAACCCAGTTGCACCGCCAGTACCGCGCTGTACTGAGGCTGCGAGGGGACGACAGGCAAAATCGGCCGTGGCGCAGGTTTCGGCGCAACGGGGGAGTGATCGCGAAGGTCCGCGAACGGATCTTCTTCGTCGTCTTCATCTTCCTCGGCGACGATGCGGCGCGCCGGAATCACCGTGGCACGTGGCTTGGGCGCGTCGTCGAAGTCAGGGTCGGAAAGATCACTGCTATCGAACTCGGGGGAGGCGTCCTCTTCATCCTCGACCTGTACAGGCTCGGGAACAGGCACCGGCTCTGGCTCGGGCGGCGCATACGAGGTCTTCAGCTGGCGAGCCAGGTCCCCGATTTCGTCCTGACGCTCTGTGGCCGGCGTATAGGGGTCGATGTAGCGCAACCACATTCGCAGTTGCAGCATGGGCGTGGAAATGTGCCGTCCCAGACGAAGGCTCAAGGCCAGCGCCAGTGCCAGCAGGATACCGGCCAGAATCGCCATGCTCTGCAGGCTGATGGTCAGTGGCTGTTGGAACTGCCCCATGTCCAGGCTGATGCGCAGCGTCCCGGCGACCACGTCCTGGAAGGTGATCTTGATTTCGTAGAGCCCCTCCGCTTCGCCCAGCAAACCGTTTTTCGGGCGCTGGCCGGCTTCGGCAAGGATGCGGTTGTCGGGGCTATAGATAGCCGCATGGGCCACCAGCGGATTTTTCACCAGATTGCCCAGAAGCACGTTCAGGCTGAGGATGTCATTGGACACCAGCAGCTCGGTCGCGGACGTGGCGGTCTGAGTGGTCAGGGCTTGCCCCAATGCGTCGGCCTGTTCGTGCATGGCTTGCTTGAACTGCAAACCCATGACGCAGGCGTAGATCACCAGAGCCAGCGCGACGAGGATCACGTTATGGCTGGCGATGCGCAAAGCAATCGGTACACGTCGATGACGCAATGCCCGGAAGATCAGCAAGAAGAAATTATCGGTTTTTACTGGCGTGGGCCGGTTCACTGAGCACGGCTCTCTTGGTGAAGTTGGGGCGCAGTATAGCGAGCGACCCTGTAGCGGCAAAGCGCTGGCTGTGCCCGGCGGTCACTGAAAGTGCGTAGAATGCGGTTTTTTTCAACTGCGGGGGTGCGCCTTGCGCGAAATCGTCCTGATAAACATCACCGGTGCAGACCGTCCCGGCCTCACTGCGGCCATCACCGGTGTGCTGGCCGAAGGCGGCGTGAACATTCTCGACATCGGTCAGGCGGTGATTCATGACGTGCTGTCCTTCGGCCTCTTGATTGAACTGCCTGACACCGAATCAGGCGCGTCCGTGCTTCAGAGCCTTCAAACGGCTGCTGACGAACTGGGCCAGCAAGTGCGTTTCAGCCGCGTCAGCGAAGCCGACTATCAGCATTGGGTCGACGGGCAAGGCAAGGCGCGGCACATCGTGACGCTGCTGACGCGCAAGGTCACCGCCGAGCAATTGCAGACCGTCAGCGCGATCACCGCCAAGTACGGTTTGAACATCGATCGAATCGACCGGCTTTCTGCGCGCGTGCCGCTGGACGCACCAAGCGCGAAAGGCAAGGCCTGCGTCGAGTTCTCCGTACGCGGTGAACCGGCGGATGCCCAGCAGATGCAAGCCGAGTTCCTGCAGGTTGCACAAGCGCTGAACGTCGACATCGCGTTCCAGCAGGATTCCCTGTACCGCCGCAATCGCCGCCTTGCAGTGTTCGATATGGACTCGACCCTGATCGAGGCCGAGGTCATCGACGAGTTGGCCAAGGCCCATGGCGTCGGCGAGCGTGTTTCGGAGATCACTGAGCGCGCGATGCGCGGCGAGCTTGATTTTCGGGCCAGTTTCAAAGAGCGGCTGGCGCTGCTCAAAGGGCTGGACGTCAAAGTGCTCGATGAAATCGGCGCTTCGTTGCGCTTGACTGAAGGCGCCGAAACCCTGTTCGCCGAACTCAAGCGGCTGGGCTATAAAACCGCGATTCTGTCGGGCGGCTTCACCTACTTTGCCCGCCAATTGCAGGCCCGGTTGGGCATTGACTACATTTTTGCCAACGAACTGGAAGTGTTCGACGGCAAATGCACGGGCAATGCCATCGAGCCTATCGTGGACGCTCAGCGCAAGGCCGACCTGTTACGGGAGTTGGCGAGCAAGGAAGGCTTGAGTCTGGAGCAGACCATTGCAGTTGGCGACGGCGCAAACGACTTGCCAATGCTTGCCATCGCCGGTCTCGGCGTTGCGTTCCGCGCCAAGCCGCTGGTCAAGCAGTCGGCAAAGCAAGCCATCTCGACCCTGGGACTGGACGGCGTGCTGTATTTGCTGGGGGTTCGTGATCGGGAAGGGCGGGGCTTTTAAACGGCACCGACGTCGTCGAGGCATTCCGAGGGATGCCTCACTGGCTCAAAGCACGGTCCACAGTGAATCAAATTCCTGCTCTGGGCCGCCATCGTTTGAAGGCGTGGTCTTCTTCGGCCCCTCGATGATCTGATACTCGAACTGGTTATAGCTGCCCGTCGTTGCACGGCGGTTGCTCAGGCTGGCGCGCCGCTCTTCGCCGCTGGTATTGATCAGCACCCTGGAGCCATCCTCGAATGGTACACGCGGTGCGATAACCGTCGCGGGCACGTCTATGGCGCGAACCTCTGGCAGTAGCAAAGCGCGCAGGAACTGGCTGCTCTGCTCGGCACGCGTCAACTGCATGCCGCACGCCTGGGCAAACGGGGCGATGAGCTCGACCCCCATCTGCATGCCGCCGCCCCGCACCTGCCGTACCCAGCGAACGACCGCAATACTCCAGCCGTGGCCGTGATCCTGAATACCGATCATCTCGCCTGCCTGCAACTGGTCAGGCACTTCTTTCGGCCAGGCGAGGCAATAGCCGCCAGGGCTGTGATTTACGATGTGCAGAGCATAAGTCGGAAAGCTTTTCTGCCCGTCCGAAGCAGCGTTGCCTTCGGCATCGTCGCGCTTATATTCAATTTCCTCGAACGGCAACATGGTGTTCGCAGTGCCCGGGCGGGCTGCATCTGCGGCCTCCGCCCACGGATCATGACGGCCCGGCTTGAGCGGCTGAAGGCTGAATTCGGCCGCTCTAGACAATGTCGACATCTGCAACAGGTCGCTGAAAGACTGCTGACCGCCGACGTAGTAATGCAGGGCGCTCATGCCCACGCAAACAGTCAGCGTGCCTTGCCCTGGCGTGCGTTGAAAGGCGCGCTCGGAGACATCGCCCCAGGCGGCAGCAAGGTGCTGCAGCACGTCCATGGACAAACCTGGCGGAACCTTCAGCGGTGACTTTCCGCGTTCCGCCGGGGGCAGTTCCATGTAGCGTTCCAGCGCTGCCGAAAGGGGGCGAGGGTCGATGCCAAGCAGGTTCGCCCGTTGGTCATCGTCGTACAGGGCAGCATAACGAGGCGCCATGTCGGTGCCGGGCGCCACAGCGTACAAGCTCTTGTCATCCAGAGGTTGCTGCAGCGTAACCATCGCGCTCCAGGCATCAAGCGCTTCGGCCAGCTTGCCGATATTGTGCTGGCGCATCTGGTTGCAGCGGGAGCAGCCCATCATCAGGGCAACGAGGTAGGTGTGCTCGACGCTCATGGCCTGAGTGTTGAGGGCCAGGCTATCGGCCACCGGCACGTTGTGCAGTCGATGCTGACGAGCAATTTGGTAAATCTGGTGCAGTTCAAGCCACAAGCCATCCTGCACCGGGCAGTAAAGCTGGTTTGCGCGGATCAGCGGACCGTTCAGGCAGCTTAGCGCGCGCTGGAGCGCAGTGGTCAGCAGCCCGATACGATCCTTGCTGAGCTTGGGAGCCACCCGCGCGATGATCTGCTTGTAGCCGATGGCCAGATGATTTTGCAGCGCCTGGCAGAGGTTGGCCACTTTTCGCGGACGCTCTTCGAGCACCACCGACTGGTTAAGAAAATGGCGCTCCAGATGCTTGCACACAAAGAACACTTCCGGACGAAGCAATTCCAGAAGCTGCATGCGATTGTCACTGGGCGTGAGCAACTGATTCAGCTCGCCCAGACCCTGGTAAAGCTGACGCGCCATCTCACCGAGGTTGGCCTTGGGCAATGTCGCGATCCAGCGCTTCATGTCTTTTGGGGTCGCGTCACAGAACGACAGGCTCGACTGCGTCGGCACAGGGGCGCGCAACAACAGCGGGAGGCTTAAATTACTCATGTGACGGGCAAACTCCAACAGCAGGCCTGAACGGCGGCGTCCAACTCCGGGGCGAACCACCCTCGCCGGGCGAAAAGAGCACGATTACGTCCAATGAAAGTGAAGTTTCCTACAGCATTGACATGGAACTCTAGCAGCATCCGACACGAGCCGCCGCTGACCCTGAGCACAGAAAATCGTCCCGGCGGGCCGTTGACGGTTACCCCTGCAGGCCAACCGTCGCGTCAGAAAAACAGCATCGTGCTTTCAGTCCGTAGACCTACGCAAGAATCAGGCCTGCACAGGCAACGCGAGCCCTTCGCCCATCCGGACAGGCGAACCGGCCGCCAGCAGTTCGGACCATTTCACCTGGTTCGGGCCAAACAACACGATGGCCGTGGAGCCCAGTTTGAAGCGGCCCAGCTCCGCACCCTTTTCGAGATGGATAGGAGCACGCGCGGCCTCGTCGTAGCGGAACGTTTTTAGCCCACGCTTGGGCGGCGTAACCAGGCCCGCCCAGACGGTTTCGATCGATGCAACGATCATCGCGCCGACCAGTACCACCGCCATCGGACCGCGCTCAGTGTCGAACAGGCAGACCACCCGTTCATTGCGCGCGAAGAGCTCGGGCACGTTTTCCGCAGTGGTCTGGTTGACCGAGAACAGCCGGCCAGGCACATAAACCATTTCGCGCAGGGTGCCGGCGAGCGGCATGTGAACGCGGTGGTAATCCTTGGGTGAAAGGTAAACGGTCGCGAATTCGCCACCCATGAACGGCGCAGACAGACGCGCATCACCGCCAAGCAGTTCCAGTGCGCTGTAGCTGTGACCCTTGGCCTGGAAAATCCGGCCATGTTCAATCGGACCCAATTGACTGACTGCGCCGTCGGCGGGGCAGAGGATCGCGCCCGGCGTATCGTCCAGCGGGCGGGCGCCCGGCTTGAGTGCGCGGGTGAAGAAGTCATTGAAGTGCTGATACGCGGTGATGTCCTCGACCTGGGCCTGGGACATGTCAACCTGATAGCGGCGTACGAACCATTGGGTAAATGCGTTTTTGAACCAGCGCACCCGGCATTCGGCAACACAGCCCGCCAGGCGCGACAGCAGATGGTGGGGAAGCAAATACTGGAAAAGAATAAACAGACGCTGTTTCATCAAGATTCCTAAACGTTTGGAAAGGGAAATGCACAGTGAGCCCCATTGGGCGTCGATTCATTTTTCAACCGGGGTGTCCGGGTGATTGCCCCATTCGCCCCACGACCCGGCATAGCCTTTCACTCTCGGGTAGCCCAGTGCCTTGGCCACCAGATAGGTGAAGCCGGAGCGGTGGTGGGTCTGGCAGTGCGTAATGATCTCTTTATCCGGCGTGATGCCGAGGCTTTCGAGGATCTGGGGCATGTCTTTACGGATACGCAGATTGCGCGTCTGATCCATGCCCGCAGTCCATTCGAAATTCACCGCGCCCGGTATATGGCCGCCTTTGGCCGCGACGACCTTTTCACCGGAATACTCCGTCGGTGCGCGAGCATCCCAGATCGCCAGATCAGCGGCGCCAAGACGGCTGTGCAGGTACTCACGGGTCGCAGTGGGCTCGTCGTGCAACGTCAGCTGAACAGGACCACCCGCGGCAGCCGGCACGTCTGTCGACAGTTGCAGACCTTCGCCTTGCCAGGCAAGCAGCCCGCCGTCGAGATAGTGATACTTTTTGTGTCCGATCACGTCGAGCAACCAGATGAAGCGGCCTGCCCAACCGCCGCCTTCGTCGTCGTAAACCACGTAGACGGCGTCAGGATTGTGGCCCAGTTCACCGAACAGAGCCTCCAGTTGCGTCTGGGTTGGCAACAGCCCCGGCGCAGGGGGCAAGCCCAGTTGTGTGCGTTTCGGATCGACAAAACGTGCGCCGGGCAGGTGCCCGGCCTCGTAGCGGGCCGGGCTGGTCAGGTCGACCAGAATAAGCTCGGGAGCGCTGAGGCGGGCCTGCAGGTCTGCGGGCTCGATGACCAGCGGCAAGCTTGAAAAGGCAGACATTTGGCGTCTCCGGATCGCGAAAAGGTTGCGAATTGTAGCTCAGCTGTCAGCCGTTGCGATGGCTAAAGGTCGTGAGCGCTTTCTCGATGCACTGTCCGGTTTTGCCGAACGCCTGCACGGACATTTCAGAAAAAGGCCCACCCCCCTGATCGGCCATCACCAACATCACCACGCGACCATTGCTGGCAAGTGAGCGGATCAAGAGATGTTCGCCGCTGAACAAATGGCGCAGTTGTGCCGGCAGCAGCGCCGAGAACTGCGCGTTGTTCGCAGGTGTCAGGCGTAGCTGTGTGGGCTGTGCAAGCAGGCGCTGCAGCAATGTACTGTTGTTGTAGGGAACCAGCAGCGCGGCGGCTGACTTGTCCAGCCCTGCGATTTGATGCACACGCAGGCTGTCGGTTTTTCGATCAGTCATCAGCAACACCACCCGCTGCATACCGGCCGCTACCAATGCATCCCGAGCGCAAGTTGTCAGGTGCATCGCGTTGATGAAAATGCCGGGCTCTTTGAGGAGGTCGGCGCAATGCCTGCGCCATACCTGCAACGCATCGGGTGTGGGCGCTGGCGCTGGCAGCAAGCCATTGTGCACGCGGCGCGCGTTCCACGGCCAAAGCAGCGCCTGTGCCGGATGCCAGATGTCCGGGGTCGAGTGCTGACGCGCACTGGCCACAGCATTTTGGTGAACCTGCTGTTGAAGCTCGTCCAGCGGCTGCTGCAGATAAAGACTGGTCAACAGTTGCCAGCGCAGGCTGTGCGGCGTGTCCCAGGCTTGATGCGCGGAAAGCGCCAGGCCGTTGGCCAACAAAATCGTGTTGGCGGGCTGATTGAGCCAGCGTCGAAGAGGCAGATCGGCATCGAGCTGCTGCCGCTGCTTGAGTGCGTCGTCGTTGCCGTGAGCGATGCGCAGGACTTTAACCAGACTGCGCTGCTGAGAGGTCAGCAGTTCGTACCCTTGGGTCACCCAGACAGGCAGGCGCCAGTGGTGTGCCAGCGCCTGACAGAGATGCACCAGCCGCACGCCAAACAGCGAGTTTTCCACCGACTTGGCGCATTCGCCCTTGTGGATAACCCGCAGCTCCCACTCTTCCAGCAGCGTGGGGTGTGCCAGCGCCATGGGCCAGAGCGGCGAGAGAAAAAGCAGACTGCCCAGGTGGATGTCCTGCCACAGCCGTGCCAGTTGATTGGCAAATAAACCGTAAGCCTGTTGCATCGCGTGCTGGCTGATCATCTGCAATTGGCGCAAGGCCACCGGAATCTCGCGTGCGTCGACGCTGGGCAACCGCGCCAGCAACGCCTCCGTACGCGCCAGGCCCAGGCGATTGATGGCTACCTCAAGACTCTCCGCAGGCTGAGTCAGGGCGTTATTGGCCAGGTTGGCCTCGCGCAGAACATTGAGCACCAAGGCCGGGCTGTCTTGCATGAGGTCTGCGATGTCACGCAACGAGCGACGACTGTCGGTCAACGCGGCCTGAACTCGCTGATGCGCCACTGCGGGCACCGGCAACGCGATGCTGTCGAGCTGCTTTATCCATTGATCCAGGCTGCGGGGGACAGGGAGCGACGTAGCTTTATCTGATTGCATTCACAACACCCGTACGGCTGGGAGATTAGATCGACGTCGAGTACTGGCATCATGCTGGCCCTTGCAGCACACGGTCCGGCGGCACACATCGGTCAGGATTTTCGCGTGTTCTGACTATAGTCTGGCGCATTCATGCCGATAAGCAGGACAAGAGTTTCAGGCGCTTCTCGCGCAATGACCATGAACCCGACTCAGTAAGTATTTTCTACCTATGGCAAAAATTATCGGCATCATCGTCGTTTTCGCGAGCGTTCTCGGCGGATACGTACTGTCCCACGGTCAGATCGCTGCGTTGATCCAACCTTTCGAGGTCATGATCATCGGCGGTGCGGCGCTGGGTGCATTCCTGCAAGCCAACCCGGGCTATATGACCATGCTGGTCATCAAGAAGTCCTTGAAGATGTTCAGCACCCGGTTCACCCATGGTTACTACCTCGAGGTGTTGGGCCTGGTCTACGAGATCCTCAACAAAAGCCGTCGCGAAGGCATGATGGCCATTGAAGGGGACATCGAAGAACCTGAGAACAGCCCGATTTTCGCCAAATATCCAGGCGTGCTCAAAGACACCCGCATGATCGCGTTCATCTGCGATTACCTGCGCATCATGTCCTCCGGCAACATGGCGCCGCACGAGCTGGAAGGCTTGTTCGACATGGAGCTGCTGAGCATGAAAGAAGAGCTTGAGCATCCTTCCCATGCGGTCACCGGGGTGGCCGATGCGATGCCCGGTTTCGGTATCGTCGCTGCGGTACTGGGTATCGTTGTGACCATGGCGTCCCTGGGTTCGGGCGACAAGGCCGCGATCGGCATGCACGTAGGTGCGGCGCTGGTCGGTACGTTCTTCGGTATTCTGGCGGCCTACGGCTTCTTCGGCCCGCTGGCTACTTCTCTGGCTCACGATGCCAAAGAGGAGATGAATGTCTACGAATCGATCAAGGCCTCGCTGGTTGCGTCGGCGTCCGGTGTGCCGCCTTCGCTGGCTGTAGAGTTCGGTCGCAAGGTGCTTTATCCAGCCCATCGCCCCAGCTTCAGTGAGCTGGAACAAGCTGTCCGCGGTCGTTGATCCATGGAAAATAATCAGCCGATTATCATAAAGCGCGTCAAGCGCTTTGGCGGGGGGCACCACGGCGGCGCCTGGAAGATTGCCTTCGCCGACTTTGCGACGGCGATGATGGCGTTCTTCCTTGTGCTCTGGCTGATGTCGTCGGCCACGCCCGAGCAACTGGTCGCCATTGCCGGTTACTTCAAGGACCCGGTCGGTTTCTCCGACAGCGGCTCGCCCTATGTGATCGACCTGGGCGGCTCGCCGGAGATGTCTCCTGACCAGACGCTCAACCCGGAAGTCAAATCGACGCCTGCACCAGACCGCGTGCCGGTTGATGCCGATCAGCAGGACTCGGCTGCCGAGCAGGTTGAGCAGGACCGTCTGGAGATGTTGCTGCAGGAACTGCAGACCAAGGTGAACGAGAACCCGCAACTGGCGAAGTTCAAGGACCAGATTCTGTTCGAGATTACTCAGGACGGTTTGCGTATCCAGATCACGGACGCGGACAACCGCCCGATGTTTGATATCGGCAGCGCGAAGCTTAAACCGTATTTCGAAGACATCCTGCTGGCCATGGCCGACACCATCAAAGCGGTGCCGAACAAAGTCAGCATCAGCGGTCACACCGATGCGACGCCTTACGTGGGCAACAACGGCTTCGGTAACTGGGAGCTGTCGTCAGGTCGCGCGAACGCCGCACGCCGGGCGTTGGTGGCGGGAGGTTACCCCGATCCGCAAGTGGCACGTGTGGTGGGTTACGCCTCGTCGGCGCTGTACGACAAGCAGCACCCGCAGAACCCGATCAACCGCCGTATCGACATCGTGGTGATGACCAAGAAAGCGCAGCAGCGTATCGAAGGCGCGCAGAACTCGGGTGAAGCACCGCAAACGCCGGATGCACCGAGCGGCGCTGCGCCAGCGCCGACGCCAGGCGCCATTGCACCTGCCAATCAACCGGGGGCATCGATCTCGACGCCCGCCGTTGATCCCCAGGCGTATGCCCAGCCCCACGAGATTCGGCAGAAGCTGAACATTTTCGATCAGGGCCAGCTGAAGATCGACGAAACCAGGAACTGACGCCTGGCTGCACATACACAAACGCCGCGATGATCGCGGCGTTTTTGTTTGCCCTCTAAAACCTTTCATCTGGAACGGTGAAGTCCGTAGGAGCCGGCTCGCTGGCGAACGCGTCAGGTCAGGCACGGAAGCGTAACTGACCCACCGCGTTCGCCAGCAAGCCGGCTCCTACAGTTGATCTCCGACCGCGGTGCCAGGTTGGGCGGCGCCCGTCAGTAGCTGCTTTCCGGCAAGCTCGCGATGATCGAACGATAGCTGTTCATCCGCTGCTGTTGCACGCGACCGTCTGCCAAGCCTTGCAGCAATGCACAGCCGGGTTCGCGGTCGTGTTTGCAGTCGCGGAAGCGGCATCTGCCCAGCAGGTCGTTGAACTCGATGAAGCCCGCTTCGACGTCAGCTCGGCTGACGTGGCCCAGCCCGAACTCCCGAATGCCGGGGGAATCGATCAAGTCGCCGCCACGCGGAAAGTGGAACAGACGCGCGGTGGTCGTGGTGTGCGTGCCCTGACCTGAATATTCCGACAACGGCCCCACGCGGGTGCCAACTTCCGGCAACAGGCTGTTCACCAGCGAGGACTTGCCGACGCCGGACTGACCGACGAACACACTGATGTGGCCATCAAGCTGGTCTTGCAACTGCTGCATGCCGTCGCCGTGGTGCGCTGAAACTTCCAGCACCGGATAACCCAGCGTGCGGTACACCGCCAGCAGCGCATTGAGTGCAGGAGCGTTTTGATCGTCGATCAAGTCGAATTTGTTGAGCAGCAATAGCGGGCGAATGCCGGCGTGCTCGGCGGCCACCAGATAACGGTCGATCAGGTTGGCGTGGGGTTCGGGCATGGGCGCGAAGACGATGACGATAAGGTCGACGTTGGCGGCGACCGGCTTGAGCTGGCCTCGGCTGTCCGGGCGGCTCAGTTCGGTGTCCCGCGGCAACTGCGCCACGATGACTCCGATGCCTTGATTGCCGGCGCGCCACACAACTCGGTCGCCAGTAACCAGGGCCGGGAGGTTGGCGCGCAAATGGCAGCGGAAAACCTGACCCTGCAGCTCGCCGTCCTGCGCCTCGACTTCCACTTGCACGCCAAAGTGCGCGATGACCAGACCCGTTTGCTCGGGACCCAGATCGCCGCCTTCCAGCGTTTCGAGGGCGTTTGATTCGCGTTTGGCGGCACGTGCTGCACGTTCGCCCTGAATCTTTTCGATGCGCCAGTTCTGGCGGCGGTTGAGTTGGCGTTTGGCCATGGGTGTTCAGTGTTCCGTTTGAAGACGCATAAAAGCTGCTGATTTGATAGAGCGCGAGCGAGTCTAGCACGCCCGGGTGGGCTAAACTGCGCGCCAACGCTGAGGAGCCGACATATGCAGAACAAACAGAATCTTATCTGGATCGACCTGGAAATGACCGGTCTGGACCCGGATAACGACGTCATCATCGAGATGGCAACCATCATCACCGACAGCGAGCTCAACACGTTGGCCGAGGGCCCGGTCATCGCGGTTCACCAAAGCGATGAGCTGCTGAACGGCATGGACGAATGGAACACCCGTCAGCACGGTGGTTCCGGCCTGACCCAGCGCGTGCGCGAGAGCAAAATCTCCAACGATGAAGCCGAGGCCATGACGCTTGAGTTCATCAAGCAATGGGTGCCCGAGCGCAGTTCGCCCATCTGCGGCAACAGCATCTGCCAGGATCGCCGCTTTTTGTACAAGCGCATGCCCACGCTGGAAAACTACTTCCATTACCGCAACCTCGACGTATCGACCCTCAAGGAACTGGCCGCGCGCTGGTCGCCGGAACTGAAGTTCAAGAAGGGCAGCACTCACCTGGCGCTGGACGATATCCGCGAATCGATCGCCGAGCTGCGTTTTTATCGCGAGCACTTCATCAAGGCATGAGGGCAGGGCGTCGGTCGCCGGGTCTCGCCGACAAGATAGCGCTCAGGTAGAAGTGCTCTCTATATGGGTGCTTCGGTCGAATGGTTAGACTGCGCCCCTTTCTCGCAGGGACTGCCACCATGTTGTTGATGCTCTACCTGATCGCCATTACTGCAGAAGCCATGACCGGCGCGCTGTCTGCCGGTCGCCGCGGTATGGACTGGTTCGGTGTGGTACTGATCGCTTGCATCACCGCACTGGGCGGCGGGTCGGTTCGCGATGTGCTGCTGGGGCATTACCCACTGACCTGGGTCAAGCACCCCGAGTATCTGATTCTCACCAGCATCGCGGCGCTGGTGACTATCTTCATTGCGCCGCTGATGCGGCATTTACGTTCATTGTTTCTGGTGCTCGATGCGCTGGGTCTGGTGGCGTTCACCCTGATTGGCTGCATGACCGCGCTGGACATGGGATTGAGCATGACCGTCGCCGCCGTGAGCGGTGTAATCACGGGCGTGTTCGGCGGGATTCTGCGAGACATCTTCTGCAACGACATCCCGCTCATCTTTCGTCGCGAGCTGTATGCGAGCGTGTCATTTGCAGCGGCGTGGTGCTTTTTGCTGTGTCAGTACGCCGGGCTGCCAGTGGAGCAGGGCACGCTGATCACGCTGTTTGGCGGGCTGTTACTGAGGCTGCTCGCGATCAGGTTTCGCTGGGAGATGCCGAAGTTTGTTTACAAGGATGGCCACTGACAGAGCGCTGCTACAGGATGCGCGCTGCAGCCTTGATCTCATGCTGTTTAAGCGCCCATTCCACATGCTCGCGCACCATCTCCGACGGATGGCCCAGCCGGGCTTTCAGGGCTTCGATCACCGGGATGGTAGACGGTGCATTGCCCAGTCCCACCGCTAGATTCCTCAGCCAGCGCTCATAGCCGGCGCGCCGCAGGGGCGACCCTTCGGTATTGCTCAGAAACGTCGTTTCGTCCCACAAAAACAGCGTCGTCAGTTCAGCGTTGTCGAGGCCGTGGCGCGGTTTGAAATCCGATTGATCAGTCGGCCGGGCAAAGCGATTCCAGGGGCAGACAATCTGGCAATCATCACAGCCAAACACCCGATTGCCAATCAGTGAGCGCAAGTCTTCGGGGATCGACGTTTTCAGCTCGATCGTAAGGTAAGAGATGCACTTGCGTGCATCCAGCACGTACGGTCCGACAAAGGCGTTGGTCGGGCACACATCCAGGCACGCCGTGCAGCGACCGCAATGTTCCGTCACGTGCGGCGCATCGACGGGCAGGGGCAGGTCAACGAACAATTCACTCAGGAAGAAGTAACTGCCGGCCTTACGATTGAGCACCAATGTGTTCTTGCCGATCCAGCCAAGCCCTGCCTGCTCGGCGATAGCCTTCTCCAGCACCGGTGCACTGTCGACAAAAGCCCGGAACCCAAAGGGGCCGATGGCCTGCTGGACGCGTTCGGCCAACTGCTGTACGCGCTTGCGAATGAGCTTGTGATAGTCACGGCCCAGCGCATAACGGGAGACGTAGGCTTTTTCCGGCTGACCCAGCAACTGCGCCATTTGCGTATCGCCGGGCAGATAATCCATCCGCAACGACACCACCCGCAGCGTTCCCGGCACCAGTTCGTCCGGATGCGAACGTTTGCTGCCGTGCGCTGCCATATAGTCCATCTCGCCGTGGTACCCCGCTTCGAGCCAGCGCTCAAGGTGCCGCTCATGTTCAGCCAGGTCCAGCCCCGAGATCCCGACTTGCTGAAAGCCGAGCTCACGCCCCCATTCCTTGATCGATTGGGCAAGGTCTGTCAGTTCGGCTGCCGTGAGGCGCACTGAGGCTGTGGATGGATCTACAGTTATCGCGGACATGCAAGGAGGACACCGGGGCGCAGGTGCGTATAATTCTGCCAGACATCGGAGCCCGAAGACGCATGTTGCACAGCAAACCCCTATTTCCCGACGCACTGTATAGCGCCGCCCAGGTGCGCGACCTCGACGCGCGCCTGATTGCCGCGGGCACACCCGGATTCGAGCTGATGCAGCGTGCCGCTCATGCTGCGTGGCGTGCGATACGTCGCCGCTGGCCCGATGCCAAGCAACTCACGGTAATGGCCGGTCGCGGCAACAACGCTGGCGATGGCTACCTTATCGCAGCGTTGGCCAAACGCGCCGGCTGGCAAGTCACCGTACTGGCGGTAGGCGATTGCGCCGCTTTGGCGGGCGACGCCAGGTCAGCCTACGAAGAGGCGATGGCCGCACACGTCGACATCCAGCCGTGGCAGCAGCAAGCGCTGACCGGCATTGTCGTCGATGCGCTGTTGGGTACCGGGCTCAAAGGAGATGTGCGCGCGCCTTATGCACAGGCTATCGAGGCGATCAACGACAGCGGCCGGCCCGTGGTAGCCGTCGACCTCCCTTCGGGACTGTGCGCAGACACCGGACGAACGCTGGGGTGTGCTGTTCGCGCTGACCTCACCGTCACCTTCATCGGTCTGAAGATTGGCCTGTTCACAGGCGATGCGCCCGATCAAGTGGGGGAGTGCGTGTTCGATGATCTGCAGGCGGATCCTGACATCATTCGCCAGACGCCAGTCAGCATCAAACGGCTGGACACCTTCAACCTGCCAAGGTTGGCGCCTCGTCCACCGACTGCGCACAAGGGCATGTTCGGTCGAGTGTTGGTAGTGGGCGGCGATCTGGGTTTTGGCGGCGCTGCGCTGCTCGCCACTGAAAGCACGCTGCGGTGCGGTGCTGGCATGGTCACGCTGGCAACGCGTCCGGAACACATCACCGCTGCACTGGCGCGGTTTCCGGAGGTCATGAGCGCTGGCGTCAGCTCTGCCAATCAACTTTATGCCCTGATCGAGCCCGCCTCGGTGCTTGTGGTCGGTCCAGGCCTGGGCCAGCACGGTTGGGGGCGCAGCCTCCTGTCCGCTGCGGCGAACGCTTCACGGGCGCAGGTCTGGGACGCCGACGCCTTGAACCAGTTGGCGACAGGTGCAGTGCGGCTACCTGCGGACAGCGTAATCACACCGCACCCGGGGGAAGCCGCGCGCTTGCTGGGTATCGATACGAAAGCGGTGCAGGCCGATCGTCCGGCTGCGGCCAGGGCGCTGGCAAAGAAATTCAATACCGTGTGTGTCTTGAAAGGCAGCGGCAGTCTGGTCGCCAATCCAGCGGGCGACCTCGCACTGGCCAATCATGGTCATCCGGCGATGGCGACCGGTGGCTTGGGCGATGTGCTGTCCGGTGTCATCGGCGCGCTGATGGCGCAAAAGATGCCGGCCTACGACGCTGCCTGTCTGGGCGTCTGGCTCCATGCGCTGGCGGGCGAGAAATGCGGCGCCAGCGGGCGCGGGCTCGCTGCCGCTGATCTGATTCCTGTTATTCGTCAGCTTCTGGAGGAGCACCAGCCGTGTCTGAGTTAACCCTGGACCTCATGGGTGAAGAAGCCATGACCCAATTCGGCGCACGTATCGCCCAAGTGACTGAAAGCAATGGGATTATCTTTCTGGAGGGTGACTTGGGGGCGGGCAAGACCACATTGTCCCGAGGCATTATCCGCGGGCTGGGGCATGCCGGCGCGGTCAAAAGTCCTACATTTACGTTGGTAGAACCTTACGAAATTGGGAGAAACCGCGCGTATCACTTTGATCTCTACCGACTTGTTGACCCAGAAGAGCTAGAATTCCTCGGCATCCGGGACTACTTCGAGGGCGACGCTCTTTGTCTGATCGAGTGGCCCAATCTGGGTGCAGGCTTTTTGCCAAAGCCCGACCTGATCATTACCATAAGGCCGCGTGATGAGGGTCGGACATTGACCCTGAGCCCAAAAAGCTCGCGTGGCGAGACGTGGTGTGCCGCTTTGGCGCCGGAATTCAAATAGACACTCAATAGATATGGGGTTTGGTATGCGCATGCGCGCGCTGGTTACTGTGATTGGACTGCTGATGGCGACACTGGCTGTCGACGCGTTGGCCGCTTCACAGGTACGAAGTGTCCGCTTATGGCGTGCTCCGGATAACACTCGGTTGGTTTTCGACCTGTCCGGGCCTGTTCAGCACAGCGTTTTCACCCTGCAATCTCCTGATCGTCTGGTCATCGATATCAATGGCGCGACCCTCGGCGGTGCGCTGAATGTGCCGACAGCGAACACGCCGATCACCAGCATGCGCTCCGCTCAGCGCACCCCCGACGATCTGCGCGTAGTCATCGACCTGAAAAAGGCAGTGACGCCGAAAAGCTTCACGCTTGCGCCCAATCAGCAATACGGCAATCGTCTGGTGGTCGATCTGTACGACAACGCCGCGGATGCCAACCCCGCGCCTTCCATTGCCGATACACCTGCGGCGGCGGCTCCCGCGACGCCTGCGGTGCCAATCTCCCCGTCCAAGCCTGAAATCAAACTCACCCCGGTGCCTAATGGCAAACGAGACATCGTCGTTGTCATTGATGCCGGGCACGGCGGGGAAGACCCGGGCGCTTCCGGTGGCAGAGGCGAGAAAGAAAAGAACGTCGTGCTCGCAATTGCCAAGGAGTTGCAGCGCCAGATCAATGGCGAGAAAGGTTACCGCGCCGAGCTTACGCGTACCGGCGACTACTTCATCCCGCTGCGTAAACGCACGGAAATCGCTCGGGCCAAGGGTGCTGATCTGTTCGTGTCCATTCACGCTGACGCAGCGCCTTCATCGGCGGCGTTTGGCGCTTCGGTGTTCGCCTTGTCCGAGCGCGGCGCGACGTCTGAAACCGCGCGCTGGCTGGCCGACAGTGAAAACCGTTCCGACCTGATCGGTGGTGCTGGCGCCGTGAGCCTGGACGACAAGGACCGCATGCTCGCTGGCGTGTTGCTGGACTTGTCCATGACCGCATCGCTGACGTCGAGCCTCAACGTCGGGCAGAAGGTCTTGACCAACATCGGGCGGGTTACGTCACTGCACAAGTCCCGGGTCGAGCAAGCTGGCTTTATGGTGCTCAAGTCGCCCGATATTCCGTCGATCCTGGTCGAGACCGGTTTCATCTCCAATGCCGCCGAAGCCAACAAGCTGGAAGGTGCGAGCCATCAGCAAGCCTTGGCGCGCTCGATCACGGCTGGCGTGAAACAGTTCTTCCAGCAGAATCCGCCGCAAGGGACCTACATTGCCTGGCTACGGGATAACGGAAAGCTGGCCATGGGTCCCCGCGAGCATACGGTGCGGCCCGGTGAATCGCTGAGCATGATCGCTGCGCGCTACGACATGACCATGCCGATGATCCGTGCGGTCAACCACATGAGCTCGGACGAATTGAAAGTCGGTCAGCAACTCAGGATTCCCAGCGCAGAACTGGCGGGTGAGCCGTGACTGACCTGCTGCTGGGCGATCAAGATCTCGACATTGGTGTAAGCGCCGAAGCGCCTGCTGCGGAGGCTGCACGCATTCAGCTGCTGAGCCCCCGACTTGCCAACCAGATTGCAGCGGGTGAGGTCGTCGAACGACCGGCCTCGGTCATCAAGGAACTGCTGGAGAACAGCCTCGACTCCGGCGCGCGGCGCATTGATGTCGACGTCGAACAGGCCGGCATCAAGTTGCTGCGCGTGCGTGACGACGGGGGCGGTATTTCTTCAGATGACCTGCCCCTCGCCCTGGCGCGACATGCCACCAGCAAGATACGCGACCTGGAAGACCTTGAGCGGGTGATGAGCCTTGGTTTTCGGGGTGAGGCGTTGGCGTCGATCAGCTCTGTGGCGCGCCTGACCCTGACGTCTCGGACCCGCGATGCCGATCAGGCCTGGCAGGTCGAGACCGAAGGCCGAGACATGGCCTCGCGGGTTCAGCCGGCTGCGCATCCTGTTGGCACCTCCGTCGAAGTGCGGGACCTGTTTTTCAACACCCCTGCGCGGCGCAAGTTTCTCAAGGCCGAAAAAACCGAATTTGACCATTTGCAGGAAGTGATCAAGCGCATGGCGCTGGCGCGCTTCGACGTCGCCTTTCATTTGCGCCATAACGGCAAAACCATTTTGAGCCTGCATGAGGCCAGGGATGATGTAGCGCGGGCGCGACGCGTCTCGGCGATTTGCGGCCCTGGCTTCCTGGAGCAGGCACTGCCCATTGAGGTTGAACGCAACGGCTTGAAGCTGTGGGGATGGGTGGGGCTTCCAACCTTCTCTCGCAGCCAGGCCGACTTGCAATATTTCTTCGTGAATGGCCGTGCCGTGCGCGACAAACTGGTTGCCCATGCGGTTCGGCAGGCTTATCGCGACGTGCTGTTCAATGGCCGTCACCCTACGTTCGTGTTGTTTTTTGAAGTTGATCCTGCGGTGGTAGACGTCAACGTCCATCCCACCAAGCATGAGGTGCGCTTCCGCGACGGGCGCATGGTTCACGACTTTCTTTACGGCACGCTGCACCGAGCACTCGGTGACGTCAGGCCTGAAGATCAGCTCGCCGGAACGACCTCTGTCACGGCGCTGGTGCGGCCGACCGGGCCGGACGCCGGCGAGTTCGGGCCGCAGGGCGAAATGCGCCTGGCCAATAGCGTGCTGGAAACCCCGCAGGGGCAGGCCTGGAATACACCGGCCGGTTCCGTGCCCGGCTCTGGCAGTGGCGCGGGCTATCAATACCAGTACACGCCACGGCCGTCATCGGTGCTGCCTGCCGAAGAGGCGCGCGCCGCGTACAGTGAATTCTTTGCCCCTCTGCCGGGCGCCTCTGCACCCCCAGTTACTGGCGCTGTTGCGCTGCCAGATTCCCAGGGCGATGTTCCGCCCTTGGGGTATGCACTGGCACAGCTCAAAGGCATTTATATCCTTGCTGAAAACGCCCACGGGCTGGTGCTGGTCGACATGCACGCGGCTCACGAGCGAATCATGTACGAGCGCCTGAAGATCGCGATGGCCAGCGAAGGCCTGAGTGGCCAGCCTCTATTGGTGCCCGAATCAATTGCAGTCAGCCAGCGTGAAGCTGACTGCGCCGAAGAGCACATGGCAATTTTCCAGCAGTTGGGCTTTGAATTGCAGCGTCTTGGCCCTGAGAGCCTGGCGATTCGACAGATTCCCGCGCTTCTCAAACAGGCCGAAGCAAATCGGCTGGTACATGACGTACTGAGTGACCTGATGGAGTACGGCACGAGCGACCGTGTCCAGGCGCACATGAATGAGTTGCTCGGCACCATGGCATGTCACGGTGCCATTCGCGCCAACCGCCGGCTGGCCATTCCGGAAATGAACGGCCTGCTGCGTGATATGGAAAACACCGAGCGCAGCGGTCAGTGCAACCATGGACGGCCCACCTGGACCCAGTTGGGTCTGGATGATCTGGACAAACTGTTCCTGCGCGGTCGCTGATGAGCAGTCTACCTCCGGCCATCTTTCTGATGGGGCCGACCGCCGCGGGCAAAACCGATCTGGCCATCGAGCTGACTAAAGTGCTGCCATGCGAGCTGATCAGCGTCGACTCTGCACTGGTTTACCGTGGCATGGACATTGGCACTGCCAAACCATCCAAAGCGCTTCTGGACAAGTATCCGCATCGGTTGATCGATATTCTCGATCCGAGCCAGAGCTATTCTGCGGCGGAGTTTCGTGCCGATGCCTTGCAGGCGATGGCTGAAATTACCAGCCGAGGAAAAATTCCTCTGCTGGTGGGCGGCACGATGTTGTATTTCAAGGCTCTATTGGAAGGGTTGGCCGATATGCCTGCCGCCGACCCTGAAATTCGTACGCAAATCGAAGCGCAAGCGGCCAGTCAAGGTTGGCAGGCCTTGCACGACGAGTTGGCGAGCATCGATCCGGTGTCGGCAGCCAGAATTCACCCAAACGATCCTCAGCGGCTGGTTCGCGCGCTGGAGGTCTTCAGGGTCAGCGGCATGAGCATGACAGCGCACCGTCAGCAACAAACTGAGCAAAGTGCTCAAGCGAGCGCTTCGGGGCGTCATCAATTGCCCTATACTGTCGCAAATCTCGCCATTGCTCCGACGGATCGCAAGGTGCTGCACGACCGAATTGCTGTTCGTTTCAGGCAAATGCTTGATGAAGGGTTTGTTGAAGAGGTCTTAGCGCTACGTTCGAGGGGTGATCTGCACTCGAATTTACCGTCCATAAGAGCTGTAGGGTATCGCCAGGTCTGGGATCACCTGGACGGCAGACTGACTTGGGACGAGATGCAGGAGCGGGGCGTCATCGCCACGCGCCAGCTGGCCAAGAGGCAGTTTACATGGCTGCGCAGCTGGCAGGATCTGCACTGGCTGGACAGCCTGGCTTGCGACAATCTGCCACGCGCCTTGAAATACCTGGGGTCGGTCTCCATATTGAGCTGAGTCCTTGCAATAGCCGTCTATCCTTGGGGGGTAACGGCCCAAGCCAACGTTTTCGAAATTATTCTATTGATCCTTAAAGGAGTGCGGCACATGTCAAAAGGGCATTCGCTACAAGACCCTTACCTGAACACTTTGCGTAAAGAAAAGGTTGGGGTTTCGATCTATCTGGTAAACGGTATCAAGCTGCAAGGCACTATCGAATCTTTTGACCAGTTCGTTATTTTGCTGAAGAACACGGTCAGCCAAATGGTTTACAAACACGCTATCTCGACTGTCGTTCCTGTTCGCCCAATTCGTCTGCCTAGCGCTTCCGAATCCGAACAGGCTGACGCCGAGCCAGGTAACGCCTGATAGGAGTCTGCTTTGTTCTTTGAGCGCCACAGTGGTGGTGAACGGGCCATACTCGTTCACTTGGATGGTCAGGACCCTGAGGCGCGCGAAGATCCGCAGGAGTTCCGGGAGCTGGCGCTGTCGGCAGGCGCCGACATCGTCTCGTTCGTCAACGTGCCCAGGCACCGTCCGACGGCCAAGTATCTGGTGGGTAGCGGCAAGGTCGAGGAGTTGCGTGACCTGGTCAAAACCGAAAAGTCAGATATCGTCATCTTCAACCATGTTTTGACCCCCAGTCAGGAACGCAACCTTGAACGCGTGTTCGAGTGCCGCGTGCTTGACCGTACGGGTTTGATCCTGGACATCTTTGCGCAACGCGCGCGTACCCATGAGGGCAAGCTGCAGGTCGAACTGGCCCAGCTTGAGCACATGAGCACGCGTCTGGTGCGAGGCTGGACTCACCTTGAGCGCCAGGGCGGCGGTATCGGCCTGCGCGGTCCGGGTGAAACGCAGCTCGAAACCGACCGTCGTCTGTTGCGTGTGCGTTTACGCCAGATCAAAGGCCGGCTTGAAAAAGTCCGCAGTCAGCGGGATCAGGCCCGTCGCGGCCGCTCCCGTGCCGATATCCCTACGGTTTCGATCGTCGGCTATACCAACGCCGGCAAGTCAACGCTCTTCAATGCAGTGACCGACTCCGACGTCTACGCAGCCGATCAGCTGTTTGCGACCCTCGACCCGACGCTGCGTCGTCTTGAAATAAACGACCTTGGTCCGATCGTGCTGGCCGATACAGTGGGTTTCATCCGTCATCTGCCGCACAAGCTGGTCGAGGCCTTTCGAGCTACGCTCGAAGAGTCCAGCAACTCCGACCTTTTGCTCCATGTGATCGACTCTCACGAGCCCGAGCGTCTGGAGCAGATCGAGCAAGTCATGGTGGTATTGGGTGAGATTGGTGCCCAGGACTTGCCGATGCTTGAGGTCTATAACAAACTCGATCTGCTTGAAGGGGTAGAGCCTCAGATTCAGCGGGACGCCGACGGCAAGCCGCAGCGGGTCTGGGTCTCTGCCCGTGACGGGCGTGGTCTGGATTTGCTCAAGCAGGCCATTGCCGAGGTGTTGGGTAATGACCTCTTTGTAGGAACGTTGCGGCTGACACAACAATTTGCCCGGCTGCGTGCCCAGTTTTTCAAGCTGGGTGCGGTGCAGAGCGAAGAGCATGACGAAGAAGGGCAGAGCCTTCTGGCTGTACGGTTACCCCGAGTTGAATTCAATCGCCTGGTGAGTCGCGAAGGACTGCAGCCGCTGGAATTCATCGAGCAACACACTTTGCAATAAAAGCCTGACAAAGCGGTTGTACCGCTATGACGGGCATTCTGTAGCATTGGTCGGCGCGCCGTGGGCGCGTCTTTGCTTTATCAGATGGAGAGCGCTATGGCTTGGAATGAGCCGGGTGGCAACTCGAATAATCAGGATCCTTGGGGTGGTAAGCGCAAGGGCGGCGACCGCAAGGGGCCACCGGATCTCGACGAGGCCTTCCGTAAGCTGCAGGAAAGCCTGAATGGGTTGTTCGGTGGTGGTAAGAAACGCAGTGGCGATGGCGGCGGCAGCAGCGGTCGTTCGGGCAAGGGCGGTGGTCTGGGTCTGCTCGGCATCGGTCTGGTCGTGCTGCTTGCGATCTGGCTGTACAACGCCATCTATGTGGTCGACGAGCAGGAGCAGGCTGTTGTGCTGCGCTTCGGCAAATACTACGAAACCGTAGGGCCGGGTCTGAACGTCTATTTCCCGCCGTTTGATCGCAAATATCTCGAGAACGTGACGCGCGAGCGTGCTTACAGCAAGCAGGGTCAGATGCTCACCGAAGACGAAAACATCGTCGAGGTGCCGCTCACCGTGCAATACAAGATCACCAATCTGCAGGACTTCGTGCTGAACGTTGATCAGCCTGAAGTCAGCTTGCAGCATGCGACCGAAAGTGCCCTGCGGCACGTCGTCGGTTCTACTGCGATGGATCAGGTGCTGACTGAAGGTCGTGAACTCATGGCCAGCGAAATCAAGGAGCGCCTGCAGCGTTTCCTCGACACCTACCGGACCGGCATCACCGTCACCCAGGTCAACGTTCAGAGCGCTGCGGCGCCGCGTGAAGTCCAGGAAGCGTTTGACGATGTGATCCGCGCACGTGAGGACGAGCAACGTTCGCGCAACCAGGCTGAAACCTATGCCAACGGCGTGATCCCGGAAGCTCGCGGTCAGGCTCAGCGCATCGTGGAAGACGCCAACGGTTATCGTGACGAAGTGGTCTCGCGGGCCAAGGGTGAGGCGGACCGCTTCACCAAGCTGGTCGCCGAGTACCGCAAGGCGCCGGAGGTCACGCGTGAGCGTCTGTATCTGGACACCATGCAGGAAGTCTTCAGCAACACCAGCAAGGTGCTTGTGACCGGCGATAAAGGTCAAAACAACCTGCTTTATCTGCCGTTGGACAAAATGATCGATAGCAGCCGTAACGGTTCCACTTCGTCTGGCGGCAGCACTGCTGCCCCTGTCGTTGATCCAGGCTCCAGAGCTGCGGATATGCAGCAGCAACGCGACACGCGCACTAGGGAGACTCGCTGATGAGCAACAAATCTCTGGTGGCCCTGATTGTCTGTGTCGTGCTGGCTGTGGTCGCATGGAACAGCTTCTACATCGTCGCTCAGACCGAGCGAGCGGTGTTGCTGCAGTTTGGTCGTGTTGTTCAGGCCGACGTCTCACCTGGCCTGCACGTGAAGATTCCTTACGTGAACCAGGTGCGCAAGTTTGATGGTCGACTGATGACCCTCGACGCGCCGACTCAGCGTTTTCTGACGCTGGAAAAGAAAGCCGTCATGGTAGATGCCTATGCCAAATGGCGCGTGAAGGACGCTGAGCGTTTCTATACCGCGACATCCGGCCTGAAGCAGATTGCCGATGAGCGCTTGTCGCGTCGTCTGGAATCGGGTCTGCGTGACCAGTTCGGTAAACGTACCCTGCACGAAGTCGTCTCAGGTGAGCGTGACGCGTTGATGGCTGACATCACCGCTTCGCTTAACACCATGGCCGGCAAAGAGCTGGGCATCGAAGTCGTGGATGTGCGGGTCAAGGCCATCGATCTGCCGAAGGAAGTCAACCGCAGCGTGTTCGAGCGGATGAGCACCGAGCGTGAGCGTGAAGCGCGTGAGCATCGCGCCAAGGGTAACGAGCTGGCAGAAGGCATCCGTGCCGACGCCGATCGTCAGCGTCGTGTATTGCTCGCCGAAGCGTATCGCGAGTCTGAAGAGGCGCGTGGTGACGGTGATGCTCAAGCGGCTGCGATCTATTCGAAGGCATACGGTCAGGATCAGGAGTTCTATGCGTTCTATCGCAGCCTGCGCGCCTACCGTGAAAGCTTCGCGAACAAAAGCGACGTGATGGTGCTGGACCCAAGCAGCGAGTTCTTCCGCTATCTGGAAAAAGCCAAGCCGTAATCGCATCAGCACATGATCATCCCGCCGGGCGGCAAAACAGCCCGTCGGGGTGATCGCGCGACGAAACGTGTGTATGATGCGGCAGCCGGGAAATTCCCGGCTTTTTTGCGTCTGCACGATTGATTGGCCGTGGCGTGTTCCGTGCGCGGCAGTTTTTTCGAGGACGGTGTTCACCTTAACGCGGCGCATCAGGCACGGGACTTTTCCATGCCCGCGTCCGCAGAATGCTGTCTGCTTCACTCAAGGCTTGCCCAAGGGCCGGCCGCCCGGATCATAGGGGAAAGGCGTAATGGCAACGGTTGACCGCTGGCTGCTGCCGGATGGCATCGAAGAAGTACTGCCGCCGGAAGCTGCGCGCATTGAAGTCGCGCGTCGTCAGGTGCTGGATCTGTTTCAGAGCTGGGGCTACGAATTCGTCGTGACCCCGCACATCGAATACCTCGAATCATTGCTCACAGGTGCGGGCCAGGATCTGGATCTTCGCACCTTCAAGGTCGTCGATCCGCAATCGGGTCGGCAGATGGGCTTTCGCGCGGACATCACTCCGCAGGTCGCACGCATTGACGCACACACTCTGCGTCGCGAAGGCCCGAGCCGGCTCTGCTACGCTGGCAGCGTGTTGCATGCGCAGCCGCGTGCGCTGTCGTCTTCTCGCAGCCCGATCCAGCTAGGCGCCGAGCTGTACGGCGATGCAAGTCCGAGCAGTGACGTCGAGGTCATCAGTTTGATGCTGGCGATGCTGCAGTTGGCGGACGTTCCGGATGTCCACATGGATCTGGGTCACGTGGGGATCTACCGTGGCCTTGCTCGCGCTGCCGGCTTGTCTGGCGAAGTCGAGCAGCAGCTGTTTGATGCATTGCAGCGCAAAGCCATCGACGAGGTCATTGCGTTGACCGAAGGTTTACCCGCCGATTTGGCCGGCATGCTGCGGGCGCTGGTTGATCTGTGCGGTGACCGCACGGTGCTGGGCCAGGCGCGCGACCGTTTGGCGGCCGCGCCGGCGCCCGTCATTGAAGCGCTGGATGATCTGCAGGAAATTGCCGAACGCCTTTCGGCTCGTTTTCCTGAGCTACCGTTGTATTTTGACCTCGGCGAGTTGCGCGGCTACCACTACCACACGGGTGTGGTGTTCGCGGTATTCGTGCCGGGTGTCGGTCAGTCGATCGCTCAGGGCGGCCGATACGATGACATCGGTGCCGATTTCGGTCGCGCCCGCCCGGCAACGGGCTTTTCCACTGATTTGAAGACACTGGTGACGCGAGGTCGAGCGCAGATCGAGCTGCCATCTGGCGGTATCTGGATGCCCGACAGCACCGATGCAGCATTGTGGCGAAAGGTTTGCCAGCTGCGTGCCGACGGTCAACGTGTGGTCCAGGCGCTGCCAGGACAACCGGTTTCGGCGGCAAAAGACGCCGACTGCGACCGGCAATTGATTCAGCAAGGCGAGTTTTGGCAAGTACTGCCGCTGGCCTCTTGAGTTTCCCTGCCGGCCGCTGCCGGCACCAAGTTTGCGCGAATGAGGACAAGTGTTATGGGTAAGAATGTCGTAGTCCTGGGCACCCAATGGGGTGATGAGGGCAAAGGCAAGATCGTTGATCTGCTGACCGAACATGCAACGGCGGTGGTGCGCTACCAAGGTGGCCACAACGCCGGCCACACGCTGGTGATCGACGGTGAAAAAACCGTCCTGCACCTGATCCCTTCCGGTGTACTGCGCGAAGGCGTGCAGTGCCTGATCGGTAACGGCGTGGTTGTCGCACCCGATGCCCTGATGCGTGAGATCACCAAACTGGAAGAGAAAGGTATTCCGGTGCGCGAGCGTCTGCGCATCAGCCCGTCCTGCCCTTTGATCCTTTCCTACCACGTGGCTCTGGATCAGGCGCGCGAAAAAGCCCGCGGCGAACACAAGATCGGTACGACCGGTCGCGGTATCGGCCCGGCTTACGAAGACAAGGTTGCGCGTCGTGGCCTGCGCATCGGTGATCTGTTCCACCGTGAGCGCTTCGCCGCCAAACTGGGCGAGTTGCTGGATTACCACAATTTCGTGCTGGTCAATTACTACAAAGAGCCGGCGATCGACTTCCAGAAGACACTCGACGAGTGCATGGAATACGCAGAGCTGCTCAAGCCGATGATGCTCGACGTGACGGCAGTGCTGCACGAAATGCGTCGTGCCGGCAAAGACATCATGTTCGAGGGCGCCCAGGGCTCGCTGCTGGATATTGACCACGGTACTTACCCGTACGTCACCAGTTCCAATACCACCGCGGGCGGCATCGCCACGGGTTCGGGCATGGGGCCGATGTACCTGGATTACATCCTGGGCATCACCAAGGCTTACACCACTCGAGTGGGTTCGGGTCCGTTTCCGACTGAGCTGTTCGACGATGTCGGCGCGTTTCTGGCCAAGCGTGGTCATGAGTTCGGTGCAACCACCGGGCGCGCCCGTCGCTGCGGCTGGTTCGATGCGGTTATCCTGCGCCGCGCCATCGACGTTAACAGCATCTCCGGCATCTGCTTGACCAAGCTTGACGTGCTGGACGGTCTTGAGACCATCAACATCTGCGTGGGTTACAAGAACGAAAACGGTGCAGTCATCGACGCCCCGACCGACGCTGACAGTTACATCGGCCTGGAGCCCGTGTACGAAGAAGTGCCGGGCTGGTCCGAGTCCACGCTGGGTGCCAAGACGCTGGAAGAGCTTCCTGCCAACGCTCGTGCGTACATCAAGCGCCTTGAAGAACTGGTCGGCGCGCCAATCGACATTATTTCGACGGGCCCTGACCGCAACGAAACAATCGTTCTGCGTCACCCGTTCGATTGATAAGTCGTTGAAACACAAACAAAGGGTCGCCTCGGCGGCCCTTTGTTTTGCCTGTTGAAAACTGCGGAGCGCTGCGGCACGACCCTTGCTGTGAATCCATTTATAAGACGATGCCATCATTTTACTGGCGTGTGTTGTGGGGGATTTCCTGTGTCAGCCGTTACTTCTCTTCTGCGCAGCCGTTTGCTGCGCCCCGTGTTCATTGCTCTTGGAATTGCGCTTCTGGTGCAGGTCCTGATTGCCGTCGCCCTCACTCGGAGCACGGTTACCGCGCTTGAAGCTGAGCTGGCGACGCGTCTGGGTGAGGATTCGCAGCGGTTGTCCGGCGAACTGGAGCAGGCGAGCCGCGATGTGACCTCCAGTCTGGATGGCTTATCGCAGAGTACGCGTCAGCGCCTGAGCGCCGGGCTTTCCGCGCGCCTCAAGGACGAGCAAAAGCAGCTGCGCGCGACACTTGAGAAGGACCTCAAGGACTCGGCGACAGACATGGCCGAGTTACTGGCCGCCGTCGCGCCACGAGCCATGTGGGATGGTGATACGCCGACACTGTCTGAGTTCGCGCGCCGTGCGCAGCGCAATCCGAACGTTCTGTTTGTGGTGTATGACGATGCTCAGGGCGAGCACCTGACGCGTTATCTGAACCGCGAAAACGAGTCGATCAAGGCTTTGCTGGCCAAAGGCGAGGGCGAGCGTGCGATGGATAAAGTTCTGAACGCCGCCCAGAAAGATCCTTCGGTGTATTACGTTGAAGCGGCAATCAGCCCTAACGGTGTCGAGATCGGCAAGGTGCGGATGGGTGTATCCACGGCGTCCGTTGAGGAAAACCTTGCGACCCTGGACAAGCGATTTATTGCGCTGATCGGTAGCGGCGACCAGTTGGTATCTGAAAGCCTTGGCGGCGCTGCGGCGGAGAGTTCTTCTGCGTTGCGTTCGCGACTGCAAACGGCTCAGGCGTCCGCAGCTGCGATGGCGACCAATACCCGCTCTGCGGTGCAAGGCGCCGCAAGTACCCTGCGCTGGAGAATCGGCGTGGGCTTGTCTCTGGTCGGGTTGGGTGTCTTGGTTTTGCTGGCCATTGTGCTGGGGCGCCGCGTCGTGCTGCGCCTGCAGTTGCTCAATCGCGCGCTGGATGATCTGGCAGCGGGCGAGGGTGATCTGACCAAGCGGGTCAAACTCAATAGCAACGATGAAATCGGTGACATGGCTGCGGCCGTCAATCGCTTTGTCGACAAGCTGCAACCCATTGTTCGCGAGGCGGGCGACGTGGCTCAGCAGACGGGGCTGGAGATCGGCGCCATGAGCAAGCGCAATGCCGGTGCTGGCGCCGCAGCCGAGTTACAGCGCGATGAGGTGGCCGCCAGCCTTCAAGCGTTGGCGCAGATGGCAGACGAAGCGCAGGCCGAAAGCCAGGCGATGCAGGCCGCGCTTCAGCAGGTGGTCGATATCCGTCAAGCGACGGACGAGAACACACGAACCTCCAACCAGGTCGGCGGCCTGATCGAGGCGCTGGCCGGCCAGGTAGAGACCGGTGCTCAGGTGATCGAGCGATTGGCGTTGCAGAGCCAGCAGATTGAAGTGGTGCTGGAGGTGATCCATGGCATCGCCGAGCAGACCAACTTGCTCGCCCTCAACGCTGCTATTGAGGCTGCACGTGCCGGCGAAACTGGCCGAGGGTTTGCTGTCGTGGCCGACGAAGTCCGCGCCCTGGCCAGCAAGACGCAGAGTTCGACCGGGGATATCCAGGAACACATCGCCAAACTGCAATCTGGCGCGCGCGAGGCGGTGGCGACAATCGGTCTGGCCGGGCGTCAGGCAGAAGAGGGGTTGGCGGTGTTAAAAGACAGTACCCGGTTGCAGCAGTCGGTGCAGGCTTCGGTCGAGCAGGTGCACGCGGCAATCGGTCTTGCCACCCGGGCGGCAGAGCATCAGGCTCAAGGTGCCCAGGCGGTGCGAGGTCGAGTCGAGGTCATTCACGCTCAGGCGGAGAAGGCCGCCCAGGCGGTTGTGGAAACGACCGCCAGCGGCAAGACGCTGGACAAGCTGGCTGCGCAACTGAAGGCAAGCCTCGGTCAGTTCCGCGCATAGCGGGTGTACCCCAGAAAGCACAAAACCGAGCACTTGGCTCGGTTTTGTTTGTTTGGTGCCCAGAAGAAGACTCGAACTTCCACGACCTTGCGGTCACCAGCACCTGAAGCTGGCGTGTCTACCAATTTCACCATCTGGGCATGGCGCTGATTTAATTAGATTTTTAGTAATAGTGCAACTGAATTTTTGAATTTCTTGGAAGGATGATGGAGGCGTGCGAGGAGGGCGGACAGCCAAGGATATGTGATCTAAGCTCATGGCTGCCTGATGGAGCTGATTTTTCGGAACGCAAAAAGCACAAAACCGAGCCTGAGCTCGGTTTCGTTGAATTGGTGCCCAGAAGAAGACTCGAACTTCCACGACCTTGCGGTCACCAGCACCTGAAGCTGGCGTGTCTACCAATTTCACCATCTGGGCAGTTCGTTGATTTCATTCGATAAATCGATCGATTTCAACTACAACTAGGCAGTGCCGTCGTTGTGGGGCGCATCTTACGGATGAGATTAATGGCTGTAAAGCCCCTTCACGAAAAAAAATTGAAATAGCGAAAAGTCTCAGCAAATGCTGTCTTCGCGTTTCAATCTGGTATATGCCAAACTAATTACATACAGATAAGGTGAACTCATTCTAATGGCCGATTGGCAGTCCCTCGATCCCGAGGCCGCTCGTGAAGCGGAAAAATACGAAAACCCCATCCCTAGCCGTGAGCTGATCCTGGCTCACCTCTCCGAGCGCGGGTCGCCAGCGGCCCGTGAGCAGTTGGTGGAAGAATTTGGCCTGACGACTGAAGATCAGATCGAGGCCCTGCGTCGCCGGCTCCGTGCCATGGAGCGCGACGCGCAGCTCATCTACACCCGCCGTGGCACCTATGCGCCGGTCGACAAGCTGGACCTCATTCTGGGTCGCATCAGTGGCCACCGTGACGGTTTCGGTTTTCTCATCCCGGATGACGGCTCTGACGATCTGTTCATGAGCCCTGCGCAAATGCGTCTGGTGTTCGATGGCGACCGTGCGCTGGCGCGCGTTTCGGGCCTGGATCGTCGCGGTCGGCGCGAAGGCGTGATCGTCGAAGTCATCTCCCGCGCGCACGAGACCGTGGTTGGGCGCTACTTTGAAGAAAGCGGTATCGGCTTCGTCGTGCCGGACAACCCGAAGATCCAGCAGGAAGTGCTGATCACTCCGGGTCGCAATGGTGGCGCCAAGGTCGGCCAGTTCGTTGAAGTGAAAATCACCCACTGGCCGACCCCGCGCTTCCAGCCGCAAGGTGACGTGGCCGAGGTCGTGGGCAATTACATGGCGCCCGGCATGGAGATTGATGTCGCGCTGCGTACCTACGACATTCCTCACGTCTGGCCAGAGGCAGTGCTGAAAGAAGCTGCCAAGCTCAAGCCGGAAGTCGAAGAAAAGGACAAGGAAAACCGCGTTGATTTGCGTCATCTGCCATTCGTCACCATTGATGGTGAAGATGCGCGCGACTTTGACGACGCCGTTTTCTGCGAAGCCAAGCCAGGGAAGCTGCGCCTGTTCTCCGGCGGCTGGAAGCTTTACGTCGCGATTGCCGATGTGTCCAGCTACGTGAAGCTCGGCTCGGCACTCGATGCCGAATCTCAAGTGCGTGGCAACTCGGTTTACTTCCCCGAGCGCGTCATCCCGATGTTGCCTGAGCAACTGTCCAACGGCTTGTGCTCGCTGAATCCCCTGGTTGATCGTCTGGCAATGGTGTGCGAGATGACCATCTCCAAAACCGGCGAGATGACCGATTACGTTTTTTACGAAGCCGTTATCCACTCCCATGCCCGTCTGACCTACAACAAGGTCAGCTCGATGCTGGAGCACCCGAAAGCCGCAGAAGCCAAGCAGTTGCGCGAGCAATATGGCGACGTGGTCCCGCACTTGAAACAGCTTTATGCGCTGTACAAGGTGCTGCTGGGTGCGCGACACGTGCGCGGAGCCATTGACTTTGAAACTCAGGAAACCCGGATCATTTTCGGCACTGAGCGCAAAATCGCGGAGATCCGTCCGACGACGCGCAACGACGCGCACAAGCTCATTGAAGAGTGCATGCTGGCTGCCAACGTCGCGACTGCAGAATTTCTGAAGAAGCACGAAATTCCGGCGCTTTATCGTGTCCATGATGGACCGCCGCCCGAGCGGCTCGAAAAGTTGCGCGCCTTCCTGGGCGAGCTGGGTCTGTCTCTGCACAAAGGCAAGGACGGTCCAACGCCAAAGGACTATCAGGCACTGCTTGAAACCATCAAGGACCGCCCTGATTATCATCTGATCCAGACCGTCATGCTGCGCTCTCTGAGCCAGGCCGTTTACAGCTCGGATAATCACGGCCACTTCGGCCTGAATTACGAGGCGTACACGCATTTCACGTCGCCTATCCGTCGCTACCCGGACTTGCTGACTCATCGCGCGATTCGCAGTGTCATCCGTTCCAAGCAGGAAACACCACACGTCCGTCGTGCCGGCGCGGCCGCGATCCCTAAAGCGCGTATCTACCCGTACGACGAAGCCATGCTTGAGCAATTGGGCGAGCAATGCTCAATGAGCGAGCGCCGTGCCGACGAGGCGACCCGAGATGTCACGAACTGGCTGAAGTGCGAGTTCATGAAGGACCGCGTTGGCGAGTCGTTCCCCGGCGTCATCACCGCGGTCACCGGCTTTGGCCTGTTCGTCGAACTGACCGATATTTATGTCGAGGGCCTGGTCCACGTCACCGCGCTTCCTGGCGATTACTACCATTTCGATCCAGTACACCATCGTCTGGCAGGTGAGCGCACCGGCCGTAGCTTCCGCTTGGGCGACACGGTTGAAGTGCGCGTCATGCGCGTCGACCTTGACGAGCGCAAAATTGACTTTGAAATGTCGGAGAAGACCACCAGTGCCCCGATTGGCCGCAAGCGCCGATCAGCCGAACCTGCAGCGGCAGAGAAGGGCAAGGACACGTCGCCTGCCACTAAGTCAGGCCGCAAGACTGCGAAAGAGCCTGTTGTCGAGGCTTATCGCCCGAGTGATGCGGCTGCCAAAAATGCAGAGGTTCGCAAGAGCCGCGAGATGAAAAAAGCGCTGCTGACCGAAGCCAAGGGTGGTAGCAAGGCATCGTCGGGAAAGTCGGGGAGTGATGCCTCAGGCGCCTCTGGCAAGACGAGCAAGCATCGGAAAGGTTCTTCGAAGTCCGGCTCGGCTCCTGCCTCTAGCAGTGGCGGTGTGCGTAAACCTAAGGTCAAGTCATGAGTCAGCTGGAAAAGATCTACGGCGTCCATGCCGTAGAGGCGCTGTTGCGTCATCATCCCAAGCGGGTCAAGCAGATCTGGCTGGCTGAAGGTCGCAGCGATCCGCGGGTTCAAGTGCTGATCGAGCTCGCGGCGCAGAACCGTGTTTCTGTCGGACAGGCCGAGCGACGCGAGATGGATGCCTGGGTAGAGGGTGTTCACCAGGGCGTTGTTGCGGACGTCAGCCCTAGCCAGGTCTGGGGCGAGGCGATGCTGGACGAGTTGCTCGACCGCACCGAAGGCCCGCCGCTGATTTTGGTCCTCGACGGTGTCACTGACCCCCATAACCTGGGCGCCTGCCTGCGCACTGCCGATGCGGCAGGTGCTCTGGCGGTGATTGTGCCCAAGGACAAGTCTGCGACATTGACGCCGACCGTTCGGAAAGTGGCATGTGGTGCGGCGGAGGTCATTCCTCTCGTGGCCGTGACCAACCTGGCGCGCACGCTGGAAAAGCTACAGCAGCGCGGCCTATGGGTTGTTGGCACTGCGGGCGAGGCCGAACAGGAGTTGTACCAGCAGGACCTGACCGGCCCGACCATCCTGATCATGGGCGCCGAAGGCAAAGGCATGCGCCGTCTTACTCGGGAGCATTGCGATTATCTTGTGCGCCTGCCGATGGCCGGCAGCGTGAGCAGTCTGAACGTTTCGGTGGCGACTGGCGTTTGCCTTTTCGAAGCCCTGCGCCAGCGCGCTGCCGCGAAGAAGTGATCGGTTAAGAGCGGCAAGCCTCAAGCCTCAAGCCTGAAGCCTGAAGCCTGAAGCCTGAAGCCTGAAGCCTCAAGCTACAAGCTACAAGCCGGTCATGCTGTAGCTTGTAGCTTGTAGCTTGTAGCTTGTAGCTTGTAGCTTGTAGCTTGTAGCTTGCAGCTGTTGTTCAAATATTCACCAATCTCCTTGCGCCGCTCAGACCCCTTCTCTACAATCACGCCCCTTGCTGTCATGGCAGGCGCGCATGTGCCTGTCGCTGAGCAAGATAAACCAGTGTTATTCACTCCTTGTCTGACCGCTTTGGCGGCAGGCTACAACCCGTAAGGAGCATTCATGCGTCATTACGAAATCATCTTTCTGGTTCACCCGGACCAGAGCGAGCAAGTCGGCGGCATGGTAGAGCGTTACACCAAGCTGATCGAAGAAGACGGCGGCAAGATCCACCGTCTGGAAGATTGGGGCCGTCGTCAACTGGCCTACGCAATCAACAATGTTCACAAGGCTCACTACGTGATGCTGAACGTTGAGTGCACTGGCAAGGCTCTGGCCGAGCTGGAAGACAACTT
This sequence comes from Pseudomonas sp. ME-P-057, assembly GCF_030208975.1. Taxonomy (NCBI): domain Bacteria; kingdom Pseudomonadati; phylum Pseudomonadota; class Gammaproteobacteria; order Pseudomonadales; family Pseudomonadaceae; genus Pseudomonas; species Pseudomonas sp. ME-P-057. The sequence goes on along the minus strand of NZ_JARVSX010000042.1, from coordinate 47,234 downwards.
CCGTTACAACGATGCCGTGATCCGTAACCTTGTCATCCGTCGCGACGAAGCCGTTACCGGCCAGTCCGAAATGCTCAAGGCTGAAGAAAACCGCAGTGAGCGCCGTGAGCGTCGCGATCGTCCTGAGCACTCCGACGCCGAAGGCGTTGATGGTGATGACAGCGACAACAGCGATAACGCTGACGAGTAATCCACGGACCTTTTGAGGAGCCCATTACATGGCACGTTTCTTCCGTCGTCGTAAATTCTGCCGCTTCACAGCTGAAAATGTGAAGGAGATCGATTACAAAGATCTCAACACCCTGAAAGCCTACGTATCCGAAACCGGCAAGATCGTTCCTAGCCGCATTACCGGTACCAAAGCTCGTTATCAGCGTCAGCTGGCTACCGCTATCAAGCGCGCCCGCTTCCTGGCCCTGCTGGCCTACACCGACAGCCACGGCCGCTGAGACCAGGTAGTCGACAAACGCAGTAAGGGATAGATCGCATGCGCGCCATGGCTGAATTCATCATGCGCGGCCGCGTGCAGGCCACTCTTGTAGTTGTTGGATGTGCGGCATTGCCGCTGTTGTTCTGGTTGAGTGCTGCCGCAGGTTGCCTTGTGCTCCTGCGACGCGGGTTGAGTGACGCCATGGGCGTACTCGCCTGGGCTTTGCTGCCGGCTTTGGTCTGGTGGTATTTCGGTGAACCTCGCACCCTTATGGTGTTGCTGGGTTCATGGGGGTTGGCGGCCGTATTGCGCGCCAGCGAGTCCTGGGTCCGCGTGCTGCTGGTCAGCGTAGTGGCTGGATTGTTGTACGCAGTTGTTTTGGGCGCGGTATTTCGCGAGCCCATCGAGGCCATGGCGGGAGAGCTGCAAAAACTCTTGCCCCATGTCTTCGGTGAAGCCTACCAGCAGATGTCGGTAGAAGAGCGAGCGCGTCTGGGAGCACTGATTACTCCGGTCCTTAACGGCCTGATCGCAGCGTTGTTGCAGATCGTCAGCGTGGTATGCCTGATCCTTGGGCGGTACTGGCAGGCGTTGTTGTATAACCCGGGCGGTTTCGGGCGCGAATTTCGCAGCCTGAAACTCCCGCGGGCACCGATGCTGGTGCTGCTGGTGTGCATGTTGGTGGGGCCGAATTTCGGTCCCCAGCTGGCGATGCTGACACCGTTGTGCAGCGTGCCGCTCATGTTCGCGGGCCTGGCCTTGATTCACGGTCTGGTGGCTGCAAAGCGCCTGACCCGGTTCTGGCTGGTGGGGTTGTACGTCACGCTGTTGCTGTTTATGCAGCTGATCTATCCGTTGCTGGTGGTGTTTGCCATTGTCGACAGCCTGATTGATTTTCGCGGCCGTCTGGCGTCGAAAGATGCCGATAACGGTTCTGCGAACGGTGAAGGTTAAAGTTAAGAGGTTATTACCAAATGGAACTGATCCTGCTGGAAAAAATCGCCAACCTGGGCAACCTGGGCGACAAAGTAAACGTTAAGGCCGGCTACGGTCGTAACTTCCTGCTGCCTTTCGGCAAAGCAACCGCTGCAACCGCTGCCAACGTGGCTGCGTTTGAAGAGCGTCGTGCAGAGCTGGAAAAAGCCGCCGCCGAGAAGAAAGCTTCTGCTGAAACTCGTGCTGCTCAACTGGCTGAGCTGGAAGTGACTATCACTGCCACCGCTGGTGACGAAGGCAAGCTGTTTGGTTCGATCGGTACTCACGACATCGCTGACGCACTGACCGCTTCTGGCGTTGAAGTGGCCAAGTCTGAAGTTCGTCTGCCGAACGGCACCATCCGTAACGTTGGCGAATACGACGTAGCCGTGCACCTGCACAGCGATGTTGAAGCTACCGTACGCGTCGTTGTTGTAGCTGCGTAAGCAGTCTGGTTTCTGCGCTTCGGTGCAGAAGTCTGACCGGCTGGTGGCTCGCGCCTCGGCCGGTTAGCATTGGGCACGTTCCTGTTCGCAGGTCGTGCCCTTTGTCATTTCTGAGTATCCTGATTCCATCCCCTGATTCCGTGTGGCCATGAACGACATCTCCGCTCCCGAGCAATATGACCTGCAAACAGCTGCCCTGAAGGTGCCGCCGCATTCCATCGAGGCCGAACAGGCCGTGCTTGGTGGTTTGATGCTGGACAACAACGCCTGGGAACGCGTGCTTGATCAGGTGTCGGATGGCGACTTCTATCGTCATGACCACCGTTTGATATTCCGCGCCATTGCCAAGCTGGCGGATCAAAACCAGCCGATCGACGTGGTGACCCTGGCCGAGCAGCTGGACAAGGAAGGGCAGACTTCGCAGGTGGGCGGCCTTGGTTACCTCTCGGAGCTGGCGAAGAACATCCCGTCCGTTGCGAACATCAAGGCGTACGCCCAGATCGTTCGCCAGCGCGCGACGCTGCGCCAGCTGATCGGCATCAGCACCGAGATCGCCGACAGTGCGTTCAACCCTGAAGGGCGCACCGCTGAAGAGATTCTCGACGAAGCCGAGCGGCAGATTTTCCAGATCGCCGAGGCGCGGCCCAAGACGGGCGGCCCTGTCAGCGTCAACGACCTGCTGACCCGCGCGATCGACCGTATCGACACGCTGTTCAATATCGGCGACGGCATCACCGGTCTTTCCACCGGCTACACCGACCTTGATGAGAAAACCAGCGGGCTGCAGCCGTCTGACCTGATCATCGTTGCAGGGCGTCCGTCGATGGGTAAAACCACCTTCGCGATGAACCTGGTTGAAAATGCGGTGCTGCGCAGTGACAAAGCAGTGTTGGTCTACTCGCTCGAGATGCCAGGCGAGTCGCTGATCATGCGTATGCTTTCATCGCTGGGCCGAATCGATCAGACCAAGGTGCGTTCCGGCCAACTGGACGACGATGACTGGCCGCGTCTTACCTCGGCGGTCAACCTGCTTAACGATCGCAAGCTGTTCATCGACGACACGGCGGGTATCAGTCCGTCGGAAATGCGTGCGCGTACGCGTCGTCTGGTTCGCGAGCACGGCGAAGTCGGTCTGATCATGATCGACTACCTGCAGTTGATGCAGATCCCCGGCTCAAGCGGCGATAACCGTACGAACGAAATCTCCGAGATCTCGCGTTCCCTGAAGGCGCTCGCCAAAGAATTCAATTGCCCTGTGGTCGCGCTCTCTCAGCTCAACCGCTCCCTCGAACAGCGTCCGAACAAACGCCCGGTGAACTCCGACTTGCGTGAATCCGGAGCCATCGAGCAGGATGCCGACGTCATTATGTTTGTGTACCGGGACGAGGTGTATCACCCCGAGACCGAACACAAAGGCATCGCTGAAATCATCATCGGCAAGCAGCGGAACGGCCCTATCGGGTTTATCCGGCTGGCCTTCATCGGTAAGTACACTCGTTTCGAGAACCTCGCCCCGGGCAGTTACAATTTCGATGATGATGAGTAACGAGCCCCTGGATCGTTAAGTTGATGGCTCAAGGTTCGCTCGCGGCAACATGAAGTGCCGGATTGAGCTGGTAGCCTCGTCATCTGTCCGATCGAGGCTGACCAAGCAGGGCCAGCAACGCGGTCTTTCAGGCTGCGGCGCGTTTAGACAAATGTGGAAGCGCGCTTGCCCGCGAAAGGCCCGAAGGGCATCAAATCGCTAATCCGACCACCGTGGTCGGAATTGGTTATTTTTTGTGCTATTCTCCGCGCCCGCGAATTTCCACAAGAAATCGCCCCCCAGACACGAACACTGGTCATCGATATGCAAGCAGCCAAGCCGTTATTTGACTATCCGAAGTACTGGGCCGAATGTTTCGGACCAGCGCCTTTCCTGCCCATGAGCCGGGAAGAAATGGATCAGCTTGGCTGGGATTCATGCGACATCATCATCGTGACCGGTGATGCCTACGTCGATCACCCGTCGTTTGGCATGGCGATCATCGGCCGGCTGCTGGAGTCACAAGGCTTCCGCGTCGGGATCATCGCCCAGCCAGACTGGAAGTCAAAAGACGACTTCATGAAGCTCGGTGAGCCGAACCTGTTCTTCGGCGTCGCTGCCGGCAACATGGATTCGATGATCAACCGCTACACCGCCGACAAGAAAATCCGCTCCGATGACGCGTATACGCCTGGCGGTATGGCCGGCAAGCGTCCGGACCGCGCGAGCCTGGTTTATAGCCAGCGCTGCAAGGAAGCGTACAAAAACGTCCCGATCGTTCTGGGCGGCATCGAAGCATCGCTGCGCCGTATTGCTCACTACGACTACTGGCAGGACAAGGTTCGCAACTCGATCCTGATCGATGCCTGCGCCGACATCCTGCTGTATGGCAACGCCGAGCGGGCCATCGTCGAAGTCGCAACACGTCTGTCCTATGGCGAGACCATCGAAAGCATCACCGACGTGCGCGGCACGGCATTCATTCGTCGTGACACGCCGGAAGGCTGGTACGAAGTCGACTCCACGCGCATTGACCGTCCAGGCAAGATCGACAAGATCATCAACCCGTACGTGAACACTCAAGACACCCAGGCCTGCGCCATCGAGCAGGAGAAAGGTGACGTCGAGGATCCGAACGAAGCCAAGGTCGTGCAGATTCTGGCTAGCCCGCGCATGACACGCGACAAAACCGTGATCCGTCTGCCATCGATGGAGAAGGTGCGCGGCGACGCTGTGCTTTATGCCCACGCCAACCGCGTGCTGCACCTGGAAACCAACCCCGGCAACGCCCGTGCGCTGGTCCAGAAGCATGGCGAGGTGGACGTCTGGTTCAATCCGCCGCCCATTCCGATGACCACCGAAGAAATGGACTACGTGTTCGGCATGCCGTACGCGCGTGTTCCACATCCGGTGTATGGCAAGGAGAAGATCCCGGCCTACGACATGATCCGCTTCTCGGTGAACATCATGCGTGGCTGCTTCGGCGGCTGCACCTTCTGCTCGATCACAGAGCACGAAGGCCGGATCATTCAGAACCGTTCCCACGATTCGATCATCCGCGAGATCGAAGAAATCCGCGACAAGGTCCCGGGCTTCACCGGCGTGATTTCAGACCTCGGCGGGCCGACTGCGAACATGTACCGCATCGCCTGCAAAAGCCCTGAGATCGAATCCGCTTGCCGTAAGCCGTCTTGCGTGTTCCCCGGTATCTGCCCGAACCTCAATACCGATCACTCGGCGCTGATTCAGCTGTACCGCAGCGCCCGCGAATTGCCCGGCGTGAAGAAAATCCTGATCGCTTCCGGTTTGCGCTATGACCTGGCCGTCGAGTCGCCGGAGTACGTCAAGGAACTGGTCACGCACCACGTTGGCGGTTATCTGAAAATTGCGCCGGAGCATACCGAAGAAGGTCCGCTCAACCAGATGATGAAGCCGGGCATTGGCAGCTATGACAAGTTCAAGCGCATGTTCGAGAAGTACTCCAAGGAAGCGGGCAAAGAGCAGTACCTGATTCCTTACTTCATCGCGGCCCACCCGGGCACCACCGACGAAGACATGATGAACCTTGCCTTGTGGCTCAAGGGCAACGGCTTCCGTGCTGACCAGGTGCAGGCGTTCTACCCGTCGCCAATGGCGAGCGCGACCGCCATGTACCACTCCGGCAAGAACCCGCTGCGCAAGGTCACCTACAAGAGCGATTCGGTCACCATCGTCAAGAGCGAGGAGCAGCGTCGTCTGCACAAGGCGTTCCTGCGATACCACGATCCGAAGGGCTGGCCGATGTTGCGCGAGGCGTTGGAACGCATGGGGCGCACCGATCTGATCGGCCCTGCCAAGCACCAGCTGATTCCTCTGCACCAGCCGGATACCGATGCCTATCAAAGCGCGCGTCGCAAAAACTCGACGCCAGCCGGTAGTCATAAGGTTGCCAAAACCACCAAGATCCTGACGCAGCACACCGGTCTGCCGCAGCGCGGCAGCGATGGCAGCAAGCCTTGGGACAAGCGCGAAGAGGCGAAGGCTGCGGCGGCTGCTCGTAACAAGCAGGCAGCCAAGGATCGTGCGGATGCGGCCAAACCCGGCAAAGGCAAGAAGCCAACGCGTCAGCCGGTCTTTCCGCGCTAAGCGATAACGGACAACAAAACGCCAGCTTTCGAGCTGGCGTTTTGCATCTTACATCTTCACGTTTTCACGGATGTTCCAGCCGTACTTCACCGGACCGCCATCTTTGGTGCCATCGGCTTTTTGCGGTTGATAGCTGACCTCGACTTTGCCGAAGTTTAAGGCGATGGTCTCCTTCAGCGTTTCATCACTGTTACCAGCATCTGTCTGATAGGAAGCAACCATTACTTCCTTGAGCGTAATGACCATGTATTCCACGGGAGCGCTGCCACCCGCCTTGCGTACCGTGAGAGTGGCTTCCGGAAAATGTACTCCGCTTGAGCAAGCCATCATGAGATTAGGCGACGCCTTGTCCAGCGCCTTGTTCAAACTCAGGTTCTGCATGCTGACCTTGCCCGCGCCGCCGCCACCACCCTGGTGCATCGAACCCGTCTGCGACATGCCCCATTGCAGCGTATGGATATCGATTTCTTCCTTGTGAACGCTATCTCTGGACTCACCCTTTATATCCCCCAATTTCAAAAACATATCGATAGCCATTATCGCTCCCGGAAAACAGTGGTCGACGGATTGTCGGAGGCACTTTTTCTTACTCGTGCGTTGATCGCAAGGGGGCGAAGACGGATCGAGACCCGTCACACAACAGGTAGAGAGGTTTCCTACAGCAGTCAGTTTGGCCATTACGTAATCTCGTTCGCTTCAGCCATGATGGGAGAATAAGCATGAGCGGCCTATCGGTACGGGATGGTTTTTCAGTCGCGCGAAGCCAAACGAGAGATCGCGTTGAAAACGCAATGGATCTTAATAAACTGTTTCGTGTTATTGATGCTGATCCAGCGATAGTGGGGGCTGGCGTAGTTTTTATCGATAGCGATTTCAATGTGGTGACCCTAAGGGAATTTCAGCCAATTTGCAGCGTAGCTGTAAAGCGGGTGGTCTTGCGAGAGGCGCCCAGACACATGAGGGAGCTTGAATTTCAGAGAAATCTGCTTTCAAGCGTCCGCGAGTCCAAGCTGGTCATAGAGGCTGCAGGTGCTGTGCTGGCGTGCGGCGGGGCGTATCTAAGCTGGAAGGTCGTTTACGGCGGGGCTATGGCTGCTCCTTTCACCGGCGGCATAAGTTTAGTGGTGTCGGTTACGGGCGTCGTAGCGGCTGCCGCAGGAACTCTACAGTGTGGAGTGAATGTATTAAGAGTTGCAATTGAGCTTTTTGACCCTAACTGGTTGGACAAAATAGACTCTGCTGAATGGTATAAGGCAGTCATGGCCCTGCTGGATGGGATCACCCTGGCAGGGGCGTCTTTATCTGTTTATTCTACTATTCGATATGTTTTGGCAACAAAAGCTGTCACTCATAAGGGCTACCGAGACCTGCTGGGGGGATTGTCTCGCCAAGAGCGGCTGGCGTTAACGACAGAAATTCACAAATACAGAAAAGAGACGTTTGGACTTCCCAGGCGCTATTCGAACTCGGAAATAAAGCAACAAACATATACACAGCTCAGAGATGTATTGGCCGGGGCGGCGTCTTTAGGCGGCAGCTTGGTCTCGGGGAATTTAAAACCGATAGCAGTTGCCGTTTATGGGGAGTTCTGAATATGTTGATACTCGAGAGTGCGATTGAGTTCAGGAAGAGACATTTCTCTATATTTGCATCTTCCATATTTCTGGGGATATTTTCCAGTGTGTCTGCATTGGCTTTGGCGATAACAAGCTATTTTGTGACTGCAGACACAGATCTCGGTTTGAAGATTGCGTTTGCTGGACTAATGGTCACAACTTTAATTCAGACGATCTCTGGCTTTAATATCCTTTGTGGGCGTCCGCGCTACGTGTTTGGGATAGCGTCGTTATTCTATTTCCATTTGCTGGTCTCGGTTTTTGCTATTGCATACAATCCACCTCCGGGATTGTATTTTTTTGCGCTGACTACTTCGCTAGCGGGATTGTTCTGCGTCAACAGCAAGCGCTATCGCGCGATGCTGCGAGCAGCAGAGAAAATCCGCTTGGAAAAAAGTGTCGAGCCCCAACGCCAAACCCAACCCAAGCCCAATAGCTCGAAGAAAAAGACCGCTATGGCCGAACAACTCCGAATCAGGAGTGATTACGCCGCTGACGGCAGCGATCGCAGCATTACCATCATGGTCGTAATTTGTTGGGGTCTTTCTCTATTGTTTGTTTTTGTGATAGGAGTGAAGCTGTATTTTGTTTGTGACGGTCTGTTTAACGGCGTTGTCGTCGCTGCAAACAGATATGGTCCGCCTAAAAGCTATTCATTTACCAATGAACCCTGGATGTACGGATTGTCGATGTTTCTGCATCTTTTGACGGTGGCGGTCTCTGCTTTGTTTCTACGGTTAATGCTATTGCTGCGCAGTGAGTAGGGTCTACACAACCTACTCTTGGGAATGTGGTGTTTTCGCTTGCCTGTCTGTGGATTGCCAATGATCGAGCCCCCAATTTCAAAAAACATATCGATAGCCATTATCGCTCCCGGAAACAGTGGTCGACGAATCGTCGCTGGCACTTTTTTCTTACTCGTGCGTTGATCGCAAGGGGGCGAAGACGGATCGAGACCCGTCACACAACAGGTAGAGAGGTTTCCTACAGCAGTCAGTTTGGCCATTACGTAATCTCGTTCGCTTCAGCCATGATGGGAGAATAAGCATGAGCGGCCTATCGGTACGGGATGGTTTTTCAGTCGCGCGAAGCCAAACGAGAGATCGCGTTGAAAACGCAATGGATCTTAATAAACTGTTTCGTGTTATTGATGCTGATCCAGCGATAGTGGGGGCTGGCGTAGTTTTTATCGATAGCGATTTCAATGTGGTGACTCTAAGGGAATTTCAGCCGATTTGCAGCGTAGCTGTAAAGCGGGTGGTCTTGCGAGAGGCGCCGCGGTATATGGGCGCGCAAGAGTTTGTAAGGGCGCTGGAGTCGAGTTCGCGTGAGTCAGAGATGGTCAAAGAGAGCATCGTTACCGGAGTGGCTTGTGCAGGTGCTGTCCTCAGCTGGATAGTCGTGATTAGCGGAAGTGCATTGGTTCCATTTTCTATGGGGAGCAGCGGGGTTTTGACTGCGCTGGGATGGTCGGCGGCGATAGCGGGTTCTGGTCAATGTGTGGTCGGAATCACTCGAGTGATGTTTGAGTCAACAACCCCGTTCACCAACGATGTTCTTGATTCAAGTGAGTGGTACCAGGCGGTAATGAGCATACTCGATGCGATCAGTGTAGCCGGAGGTAGCGTTTCCGTAATCGGAACTCAAGTACTAAAAAAGGCCTTATTGAAGACGACGGATAAGTCAATTCGACAAGCGTTGAGCGGGCTAAGTCGACAAGAACGCTACCAATTAACAACCGAGCTATTGAGTCTTAAATATCCAAGTCTAAGCGCAAAAATGATTCAACTGCAGCGCGTCTCCAAAAAACTGCCGAAGCGGTATACACCTGCTGAGGTAGGTGATGGTCTCAGAACCCAAATTAAAGATCTTATTGCTGGAAGGCTTGCGATTGGAGGAAGTGCGTTATCAGGCAACATCCACACTATAGGCGTCGCTATATACGAGGAGATCATCCAGCAATGAGGCCCGTTGAATTTTTAATTTTTATGCGGCGTTACTTTCCTGTTTTTATCGGGGGAATATTTGCAGCAATTTTTTCATTCGCCACGACGTTGGTTTTGTATTTTGACGCTTTCTGCCAAAGCGCCGCGTTGAAAAAATGCTTGATGGTCGGATTTGCTGTGATGATAGTCGCAACGGCGCTGATGTGCATTTGCCACATTTTTCTAATAAGGGGTCGACCGATATGGGTTTGGGCCGTTGCCATGCTTTTGTTGGCTTGCCTCTTGCTGGTATTGCCAATAAGCGCACAACGCCCGGGCAAGGTTATGTACTTAGCAGCGGTCGCATTTCCACTTATTGGTTTGGTAATTCTCAATTCAGAGCGCCACCGAGCGATGAGGAAAATCCTGCTAGTAATCCGTTATAAAAGGTCGCGTCTTCAAGGAATTCATAAAGCGCGGCTTCGCCGGTTGAAAGCGGAACAGCGCAAATAACCCCACCCGCCTCATTTCCGTGCGACCCTTGCACCATTCGTTGAGGCGGGCGCGTTTTTGGTGCTGTGCCTGACTGATCAGGCCCCCTCTACGCCGGAGGCACCTGACTGGCCGGGGTGGCATAAGTCTTGCGCAGCTCCGTTACCGTCCAGGCTCGCAGGAGGCACGCCGTGTCGATTCACATTGCCTTGCACCACGTCACGCATTACCGCTACGAACGCGCGGTTGAGCTGGGGCCGCAGATCGTCCGCTTGCGCCCGGCGGCTCACAGCCGCACCCGGGTGCTGTCGTACTCGCTGAAAGTGCTGCCTGAAAATCACTTCATCAACTGGCAGCAGGACCCTCAAGGCAATTATCTGGCGCGTCTGGTCTTCCCTGAAAAGACCAACGAACTGCGCATCGAAGTCGACTTGGTCGCCGAGATGGCGGTGTTCAATCCGTTCGATTTCTTCCTGGAGCCGTACGCTGAAAAGATCCCCTTCACCTATGCGAGGGAGGAGCACCATGAGCTGCAGCCTTACCTGGAAAAGCTGCCGCTGACGCCGAGGTTTCAGGAGTACCTGAACAGCATCGACCGTACGCCCATACCGGCCATCGACTTTCTGGTTGGCCTCAACCAGCGTCTGGCCAGCGACATCGGTTACCTGATTCGCATGGAGCCCGGCATTCAGACCCCTGAATTCACCCTGCAGAACGCCTCTGGCTCATGCCGCGATTCGGCGTGGCTGCTGGTGCAATTGCTGCGTCACCTGGGCCTGGCCGCGCGTTTCGTTTCCGGCTACCTCATTCAGCTCAAGGCCGATGTCAAAGCGCTCGACGGCCCTTCCGGTACCGACGTTGATTTCACCGATCTGCATGCCTGGTGTGAGGTGTATTTGCCCGGCGCCGGTTGGGTTGGCCTGGATGCTACGTCCGGCTTGTTCGCCGGCGAGGGTCATATTCCACTGGCGTGCAGCCCTGAGCCGTCTTCGGCGGCGCCCATCAGCGGTATGGTCGAGCCCTGCAATACCGAGTTCAGCCATGAGATGTCGGTTGAACGGGTCTGGGAAGCGCCGCGCGTTACCCAGCCTTACAGCGACGAGCAGTGGCAGGACATTCAGGCGCTGGGCCGTCAGATTGACAGCGATCTGGTGGCTCACGACGTGCGCCTGACCATGGGTGGCGAGCCCACGTTTGTGTCCATCGACGACCGAGACGGCGACGAGTGGAATACCGCCGCATTGGGTCCGAAGAAGCGGTTGCTGTCAGCCGAGCTGTACCAGCGAATGCGCAACCATTACGCGTCACACGGCCTCGTCCATTTTGGTCAGGGCAAGTGGTACCCCGGTGAGCAACTGCCTCGCTGGTCGCTGAACTGTTTCTGGCGCCGGGATGGGCAACCGGTGTGGCGCAACAACGCGCTGGTCGCAGACGAAACGCTGGATTACGGTGCCGACAGCGAGATGGCAGGTGGCTTTCTGCGCCGCGTCGCCGAGCGGTTGAAGCTGCCGACGCGCTACGTTTTCCCGGCGTATGAGGACAAGTTCTACTATGTGTGGCGCGAAGGCACGCTGCCCAAAAACGTGAGCGCCGAGCTCTCTCGGCTGGATGATCCACTGGAGCGCGCGCGTCTTCGTAAGGTATTTTCCCAGGGCCTGGATACGGTCATCGGCCACGTATTGCCACTGGCGCGAACCGCCGCGGACGACCTCTGGCAGAGTGGTCGATGGTACCTGCGCGACGAGCATTGCCATCTGGTCCCCGGTGATTCGGCGCTAGGCTATCGCTTGCCGCTGGCTTCGCAACCGTGGGTCAAGGCGGCTGAATATCCGTACATCCATCCCACGGATCACAATCAGGCATTCGCCGAGCTTCCTGATCGCGATGAGCTCCAGCTGCGCCTGGACAACCTGACTGAACAGGCCGGACAGAGCACCGACCGTGAGCCGGAGATCGATGAGTCAGCCGATTGGCTGACCCGTACCGCGCTGAGCGCGGAGGCGCGGGGCGGGCGTCTGTACCTGTTCATGCCGCCGCTGCCATCGCTTGAGGCCTACCTGGAACTGGTGGCAGCCATCGAAGCGACCGCCGAGGAAATGCGCTGCCCGGTATTGCTGGAAGGCTACGAGCCACCGAGTGATCCGCGTCTGGCGAATTTTCGCATCACGCCCGACCCTGGAGTGATCGAAGTCAACGTTCAACCTTCCTCTACTTGGGATGAGCTGGTCGAGCGTACCGAGTTCCTTTACGAGCAGGCGCGACTGACCCGGCTGACCACCGAAAAATTCATGATCGATGGGCGCCACACGGGCACCGGTGGGGGTAACCATTTTGTGCTTGGCGGTGCGACGCCGGGCGACTCGCCGTTCCTGCGCCGACCGGACCTGCTGCGCAGCCTGCTGAGCTACTGGCACAACCATCCGTCGCTGTCCTACCTGTTTTCAGGCTTGTTCATCGGGCCGACCTCCCAGGCGCCGCGGGTTGACGAGGCGCGCAATGATTCTCTGTATGAGCTGGAAATCGCCTTTGCACAAATGCCTGAGCCGGGAGAGGAGTGTGCGCCGTGGCTGGTGGATCGCTTGCTGCGCAATCTGCTGATCGACGTCACCGGCAACACTCATCGCGCCGAGTTCTGCATCGACAAGCTCTACTCGCCTGACGGCGCCACTGGCCGCCTGGGCTTGCTGGAGCTGCGCGCGTTCGAGATGCCGCCCCATGCGCGCATGAGTCTGGCGCAGCAGCTGCTGCTCAGGGCGCTGGTGGCGCGTTTCTGGCGGGAACCTTATGCGCCGGCAAAATTGGCACGGTGGGGTACTGAACTGCATGACCGCTTCATGCTGCCGCACTTCATTGAGCAGGATTTTGCCGACGTGGTTGCCGAACTCAACAGCGCCGGTTATCCCGTACGTGCCGAATGGTTTGCGGCGCATCTGGAGTTTCGCTTTCCGAAGGTCGGCGACTACACCGTGAGCGGCATCGAACTGGAGCTGCGTCAGGCGCTGGAACCGTGGCATGTGTTGGGCGAGGAGGGTGCAGCGGGCGGCGCGGTTCGCTACGTCGATTCGTCGCTTGAGCGGTTGCAACTGAAAGTCTCGGGCCTGCCACCGCAGCGCTACGTGCTCACCTGCAACGGCGTGCCGGTGCCGCTGCGGCCAACCGGGCGCCTGGGCGAGTTCGTTGCCGGGGTGCGTTATCGCGCCTGGCAGCCGACCAATGCGCTACAGCCCACGATCCCGGTACACGCACCGCTGGTATTCGACATTGTAGATACCTGGATGCAGCGCTCGCTGGGAGGCTGCGAGTATCATGTCGCCCACCCGGGAGGCCGCAATTACGAGACCTTGCCGGTGAACGGCAATGAGGCCGAAAGCCGCCGTCTGGCGCGGTTCTTCCGGATCGGTCACAGCCCCGGCAAGCGACATGTTCCAGCGTTGACGCTTAACGATGAGCTACCCATGACGCTGGATATGCGCCTGCATCGATAGGAGTACGGCGACCGGGCGGGAGCCGGGCCGCCGAGCCATACGGTCGAAACATGGAAAGCGCCCCGGCGTGTCATGTTGTCTGCGCTAGTCTAAGCGCTGTTGATTCGAGTCCCTTTGCTGTCTGCCGAGCTTTCCATGCCTGACCTGCTTGACCACTATCCGCTTACACCGGGTACCTATCACGAAATGCTTGATGCCAGCGGCGCCATTCGGCCGCACTGGCGGCGCGTGTATGAGCACCTTCAACGCAGCACGCCCGCGCAGCTGATCCAGCGGCAGGCGCTGCTCGCCCGGCAGATTCAGGAAAACGGCGTCACCTATAACGTCTACGCGGACCCCAAGGGTGCGGATCGGCCCTGGGAGCTGGACATGCTGCCCCACGTCATTCCCCTGGAAGAGTGGCAACCCTTGGCGGCCGGCATCGCCCAGCGAGCGCGTTTGCTTAACGCAGTGCTGGCTGATCTGTATGGCCCGCAAGCGCTTATCGCTGAGGGCCTGCTACCGGCAGAACTGGTGTTTGGTCACAACAATTTTCTGTGGCCATGTCAGGGTGTGACGCCGCCCGAAGGGACCTTTCTGCATGTCTACGCGGTGGATCTGGCGCGCACGCCTGATGGCCGCTGGTGGGTCACTGCGGACCGAACCCAGGCGCCGTCGGGTGCCGGTTATGCGCTGGAAAACCGGTTGAGCGTGTCTCGGGCGTTTCCTGAGTTGTACCGCGATCTGGAAGTCCAGCATCTGTCGAATTTCTTTCGCTCGTTGCAGCAAACCCTGGCGCGACAGGCCCCGGCCGGCCAGGAAGCACCGTTGGTGGTGATGCTGACACCAGGACGTTTCAACGAGAGCTATTTCGAGCATCTTTACCTTGCCGGTCAGCTTGGCTATCCGCTGGTTGAGGGCAATGATCTGACCGTACGCGATGCCACCGTTTACCTGAAGACCCTCAGCGGGCTGCGCCGTGTTCACGCGATCATGCGCCGGGTGGACGACGACTTCTGCGATCCGCTCGAATTGCGCACCGATTCGGCCCTTGGGGTGCCTGGCCTGCTGCAAGCGGTACGGCAGGGCCGCGTGCTGGTGGCTAACGCGTTGGGCAGCGGCGTACTGGAATCGCCGGGATTGCTCGGCTTTTTGCCCAAAATCAACGAACACTTATTTGGTGAAGAACTGCTGTTGCCGTCCATCGCTACGTGGTGGTGCGGAGAGCCACCGGTGCTGGCTCAAGCGATGGAGAAATTGCCGGAATTGCTGATCAAGCCTGCCTTCCCGTCGCAGAGCTTTGCGCCGGTGTTCGGTCGCGATCTCGACAGCCAAGAACGCCAGGCGCTGGCCGCGCGCATGCAGGCTCGTCCTTATGCCTACGTCGCCCAGGAGCTGGCTCAGTTGTCCCACGCGCCGGTCTGGCAAGGCCAGGAGCATCAGTTGCAGCCCCGGGCCATCGGCATGCGCGTGTACGCAGTGGCCACGGCCGAGGGCTATCGGGTTCTGCCCGGTGGGCTGACCCGGGTCGCCGCCGACGCTGATGCCGACGTGGTCTCGATGCAACGCGGCGGCGCGAGCAAGGACACCTGGATCCTTGGCGAACGTCCGCTTGGCAGTGAGGCATGGAAACATCGTCACTCGCTCGGCGTGCATGACCTGGTTCGCCGCGACCCGTATCTGCCGTCGCGCGTTGTGGAAAACCTGTTCTGGTTTGGGCGTTATTGCGAGCGCAGCGATGACAGTGCCCGCCTGCTGCGGATCATGCTGGCCCGCTACGTTGACGGCGATGATCCGGTGGCGCTGCAAGCGGCGGTCGAGCTGGCCGAGCGTTTGAATCTTCTGCCGTTACAGGATGAGGACGAGCCCCGCGAACTGCATGAACGTTTGCTTGAGGCCTTGTTGGGCGAGGACTGGCCGTTCAGCCTGCGCTCCAATCTGCAGCGCTTGCAGTGGGCAGCGTCGCAAGTGCGCGGCAAGTTGTCTCGAGAGAACTGGCAGGCGCTGGTAGAGCTGCAGCGTGAAGCAATGAGCCTGGAGACCAAGACACCCGATTTCGGTGAGCTGTTGGACTTTCTCAACCGTCTGGTGATGTCGCTGGCAGCGTTGTCCGGTTTTGCGCTCGATGACATGACCCGGGACGAAGGCTGGCGTTTCCTGATGATCGGGCGGCGTATCGAGCGCTTGCAGTTTCTCTGCACGACGCTGGCGGCGTTTCTGCGCAGCGAGGCGGTGTTTCATCAGGATGCGCTCGACGGCCTGCTCGAACTGGGCAACAGCGGCATCACCTACCGCTCGCGCTACCTGGCATTGCCGCAACTGATCCCGGTGCTCGACCTGCTGGTGCTCGATGATCAGAACCCTCATGCGGTGTTATTCCAGCTCAAGCTGGTGGCTCGCTCGGTGAAACGCTTGAACGAGGACTTTGGTGTGCCGCATGACAGCAGCCTTAAAGGGCTGATCCAGCGTCTGACGGCTTTTGATCTGGGGTGTCTCGAGGAAGGGCTGTTTGGAGAAAGCAGCGTGAAGGCTGCGCTGCACGGGCTGGCGGATCTGCTGCAGACGATTGGCGAGACCAGCGGTCAGGTGTCTGACCGGCTCGCGTTGCGCCACTTCGCTCATGTGGATGATGTCAGTCAACGTACGGTGTCGGTCTGATGAACAGCGCTCGCTACCAAATACTTCACGACACACACTACAAATACGACAGCCCGGTTTCTCTGGCGCAGCAGCTTGCCCATTTGTGGCCACGGCGCAGCCCCTGGTTACGCTGCCTGGCGCAGCAACTGGACATCAGCCCGACCCCGACGACGCGTCGCGACGAACTGGATGTGTTTGGCAATCCACTGACGCGGCTGGCCTTCGAACGTCCTCACGACGAACTGCAGGTCAACGCGCGCTTGCTTGTCGAGGTACTGGAGCGTCCAAAGATGGATTTCAATGCGTCGGCTGCCTGGGATGAAGCGCGCCATGCCTTGAGCTACAGCGCGTCGAAAATGGCACCTGCCATCCTCGATGCCTGCCGCTACCGTTTCGAGTCGCCTTACGTTCACCTGAAACAGACATTCATCGAGTTCTCTGCCAGCTGTTTTCCCGCAGGGCGGCCAATGCTGCAATGCGCGCAAGCCTTGATGGAGAAGATATTCGGAGAGTTCACCTTCGATGGCGAGGCCACGCAGGTTGCAACGCCATTGGTTGAGGTGCTGGAAACGCGTCGGGGTGTTTGCCAGGACTTCGCCCATTTGATGCTGGCTTGCCTGCGGTCTCGGGGCTTGGCGGCGCGCTATGTCAGCGGGTACTTGCTCACCCAGCCGCCACCTGGCCAGCAACGGCTGATCGGCGCCGACGCGTCTCACGCATGGGTATCGGTGTTTTGTCCACGAATGGGCTGGGTTGATTTCGACCCGACCAACAATGTTCAACCTGCGCTTGAGCACATCAGTCTGGCATGGGGGCGGGATTTCTCTGACGTGTCGCCATTGCGCGGCGTCATTCTGGGCGGCGGGAGCCACGACCCGGAAGTCAGGGTAACGGTGATGCCGGTTGAGCCGGAGGTTGAAGCGCAGCGTGCAGTCTAGGAGCGCGGTTGCCCTCGAAAAGTATTACTGACGACGCACAGGCGCGGGGTTCAGTAATGCATCGCGGGCAAGCGCTTATGCGACGTTTAAATATTTAGCCATGGCCAGCAGGGTTCCGCGGCCACCTGAGGGGGGATCACTCAGCGGGTTTTTCTTCGGCAGAGCCGTTGACGTCGGCAGGGGCGTGGCCCTCAGTAGAGCCTTCAGTGCTCTCGCCTTCGACGACTTCACCTTCTCCAGCCAGTGCCTCAGCTTTTTCGGCCTGCTTGCGCTGTGCTTTCTCCTCTTTCTTTTGCTCTTTTGCCAGGTCGCGTTGGCGTTTGGCGAAGGAATAGTTGGGTTTGGCCATGGGCAGTCCTCGAGGCAGACGATAAGTCAGCCCATTCTGCCTGAGAATGACGCAAACCCGGCGTGGTATTTTTCCTTTGACGGGCCCCGATCAGCCTCAGTCTCCGGCCACAGAGGGTTTCAGCGATTGCAAATGGCGCGCGGGTAAGCGCTGTAATCCTGGCTCGCACGGTCGTAATTACCTGAAGCGCCACAGGCGTAAGCGGCGAGCAAACTGCGGAAAATACTGGAGAGTTGCATGGGATCGTCCTGAAGATGAATGACAGGGCGATCTTATGCAGCGAAAGTAGCGCTGACTGTTTGATTGTCTTGATGGCCCTGATAGAGGCCTTCCGGGCAGGTTTGGCAATAGCGATGTTAAATTGTTTTATTTCAGGACAGTCTTTGGAGACGAACTCCAGGGCTGGCCCACCAGGAGACGCACAATGATTCGCAAGCTTGTCGCAATATCCATACTCACTTTGGCCAGCGGCCACCTGCTGGCGGCCGAGTGTTCGGTCGATGTCGATTCAACCGATCAGATGACCTTCACCACCAAAGCCATCGAGATCGACAAAAGCTGCAAGCAGTTCACCGTCAACCTGAAACACTCCGGCAGCCTGCCGAAGGCCGTCATGGGTCATAACCTGGTCATCAGCAAATACGATGACATGTCGCAGATCGCAACTGACGGCATGAGCGTCGGTCTTGATAAGAGTTATCTAAAGGACGGTGATGCCCGCGTGATTGCCCACACCAAGGTGATCGGCGGCGGCGAAACGGACTCGGTCACGTTCGACGTATCCAAGTTGGACCCCGCCGAGAAATACGGTTTCTTCTGCTCGTTTCCGGGCCACATTGGCATGATGAAAGGCACTGTCACGCTGAAGTGACCTTCAGGCCCGCGTCGAGTCGGTCATCTTGAAGATGCCCTGGGCGTTGCTGCTGTCAAAGTTGAGGTCGATCTTGCCGTTGTCAGGGTCGATCTTGCGCTGGATGAACTCGACGAACGAGCCCGGCACCTTGTGTACGGCCACGACGCCCTCGGCGTTGATCAGCCCACGCTCCACCGCGCAGGCTTTATAAGCGGTTTGCATCACTCTCCCGGAACCAGACACCTCAATGGTGTCCTTCATCGGGCGCTCGCGGCGGTTTTGCTCCGCTACGGTTGCTTCCAGGTCCACGACTCGATCGGTCAGGTGATTGAAGCTATTCCCCTCGGTGGCAATCCACGCCATCTCGGCACTTTCCTTGAGCAACTGACGGTAGTCATCTTCTCGAACGGTGCCATGTTGACGGCCAAATGCGCGATACAGCGCCGGTAACAATCGGGTGGCTTCGGCCATGCTGCAATGTCGGGTGTTACGCAGGCGAGCGAGGATACTCAGATGCTCGGGACTTAGCGGATCTCGGCTTGAACCTATCACGCGGCTCACCGCGTCTTGAAAGCCCTGGCTAAGACGACCAGGGTGAAGCTCGGAAACGAAGAACTGCGCGATGTCTTCAGGCAGGTCCATCTGGCGGTATCCCCAACCGGTCATGTTCAGCCTGGTTAGCGGATAAGTGCGCACGTCGGTGAAACCCAGGGGCTCCAGCAGTCGCGAAAACGCCTGGCGCCCCCGCGGCAATTCGCCGTTGTCTGCCCAATCGACGGTGCGGATGGCGCCATGGTCGAAGACCACTTTGCGCCCCCCTTCAAATTGCTCATCAACGTAGCGAAGTCCGTCCGGGACGGCCTGCACCAACTTGTGAAACAGACACAGGTTCAGTGCTTCGGCGAGCCATGCCCGGTGGATAGCTTCGTCGGACCAGGAAAACCCGGCCAATGCCTGAGGCACCTCAACGCGGTGTTCTAGCCACGCTGCAGCGGGCTGGCCGACGGTGGACGCAACGAGATCGAAGAGGCCTTTGAAAGCAGTCATGGATAGCGGCTCTGAGCGAAGAAGTCAGAGCGCTATGTAAGCCGTGATGGCGAAGAGCATCAAGCGAAAAGAACGAACGGGCTCATTCCGTTTTTGAATACAGCGGCGTTTAGCCTGTGTCGCAGATCGCGGGAATGGCTGGAGGAGCGACCGGGGTGGCGCTCCTGCAGCATATGCGTGCCCGGGAGATGGCTTCAAACCGTAGACGCATGGATTGCCGCTACGGCACGCTCTATGGCGCGTAAGGCAGATCCCGTTTGTGCTGGGTTTTACGGTAAGTGTTGACGATGATCTCGGCGGTTTCCGGCTTCACGTGTTCGCCGTGCAGGAACGCATCGATCTCCGCGTAAGTGATGCCGTGAGATGCTTCGTCCGGCTTGCCTGGGGTGAGCTCCTCCAAGTCGGCAGTGGGGACTTTCTCCACCAGGTTCTGCGGGGCTCCGAAGCTGCGCGCGATGGCTCGCACCTGATGTTTTACCAGTCCACTCAACGGCGCCAGGTCGCACGCGCCGTCGCCGAACTTGGTGTAGAAGCCCATAACTGCTTCGGCAGCGTGATCGGTGCCGATCACCAGACCACCCTTCACACCGGCGATGGCGTATTGCGCAACCATGCGCGCGCGGGCCTTGATGTTGCCCTTGACGAAATCGACCGTTGCAGCGGGCTGGCCTTCAAAAGCCTTGATTTGCTCAACCAGCGCCTTGACCGAAGGCGCGATGTCCACCGTATGGCGCTCGTCTGCATTGATGAAATCCACCGACGCGGTAGCTTCGTGCTCGTCTTGCTGGATGTGATACGGCAGGCGCACGGCGATGAACTTATACGCATCGTCACCCGTGGCTTCACGCAACTCACGGATCGCACGTTGGGCCATCAGGCCTGCGGTCAGTGAATCGACGCCGCCGCTGATGCCCAGTACGAGGACCTTCAGGCGAGCTTCCTGCAGGCGCTCCTTGATGAACTGTACGCGGCGACTGACTTCGGCCTGCAGCGCGTCATCGTTGGCGAAAGGTGGCTGGACATTGAGCTGCCGGGCGATCTCGCGCTGTACGTCTTGCATGATTGACTCCTTGAGCAAAAAAGGAATGGCATGAAAATAGGGCGGCTGTCGGTGTTCGACTCACGCTGGCACTTTAAAGACATGGCGCAGGTAGGACACAAATTCAGGGTCCTTGCACTGCGTCTTGCCGGGCTCGTCCGAAATCTTGGCAACGGGCTGGCCGGCGCATGCGGTCATTTTGAGCACAATGCTCATGGGTTTTATGCCAGGAATATCCGCAGTCAGATTGGTGCCAATGCCGAAGCTGACATTGATGCGACCACGCAATGCACGGAATATTTCCAACGCTTTCGGCAGATTCAGCCCATCGGAGAACACCAGCGTCTTGCTCATCGGATCAATGCCCAGCTTCTGGTAGTGGCGGATGCATTTCTCGGCCCACTGCACAGGGTCGCCCGAGTCGTGGCGCAGGCCGTCGAAAAGCTTGGCGAAAAACAGGTCAAAGTCATTCAGAAAAGCGTCGGTGGTAATGCAGTCTGTCAGCGCGATACCCAGTAATCCGCGGTACTCACGGACCCAGCAATCAAGGGCGGCGATCTGGCTGTCGATCAGTCGCGGGCCGAGTTGTTGATGCGCCATGATCCACTCATGGGCCATGGTGCCGAGCGGCTTGAGGTCGAATTTGCGTGCCAGATGGACGTTGCTGGTGCCAACGAACTGGCCGGGGAAGTCTTTTTTAAGCACTGCAACGACGTCTTCCTGCACCGCAAAGGAGAAGCGCCGGCGAGTGCCGAAGTCGGCCACTTTCAATTCGGCCAATTCATCGGCGGTGGCGGTGGCGGTCAGCCAGTCGAATTTGCGGTACAACTGATCGCGCGCCTGGCTCAGCAAGGTCTCAGGGTTGCGATGACGGTTACGAACCTCGCTGACGATAGCCAGCACAGGCACTTCAAACAGGATCACATGCAGCCACGGGCCGGAGAGGCGAATGCACAGCTCATCGTTTTCGATGGTGGTCTGGACGTAGCGCAGGTTGAAGCGAAACAAACCGAGGAAACGCAGGAAATCGGGCTTCATGAAGTTGATGCGTTCGAGGAAGCCGGTCTCCTCGATGCTCAGCGACAGCTCGCACAGTTGCTCGATCTGATGACGGATTTCGGCCAGATAGGGGCGCAGGTCCTCACCGTTGCGGCAGCGAAACTCCCACTCCACTTCAACGTTGGGGTAGTTGTGCAGTACGGCCTGCATCATGCTCATCTTATAGAGGTCGGTATCGAGCAGGTTCTGCACGATGCGATCCGCGAAAGCGCTCTCGCTCATTGTGTCGCTCCAGCCAGCAGCGGCCGCCAGGGTGCGGCCGGGGAGATTCAATTGGGTGTCGCATACAACCTTGCGGTAGCGCTGTGGCGGTACGTCCGGTTTGTTATTGACGATGGCCGACATAATGCCAGTCGTCGTGCGGGAGGGGCAGAAATGTTTCAGCGACTGACTGCCTGCACCTGGTCGCGCTGGGTGGAACGCCAGTTGTTGGGACTGGCCTAAGCACCCATTGTGTGGGATGGCATGAGCACCAATTGAGTGGAAATGGCATGAGCACCAATTGAGTGAAAATGGCAAGAGCACCAATTGTGGGACCGGCTTCAGCCGGGAAGGCGTCGGTGGTCACACCGCAGATTTGAGGGTGCGCAAACCGGCCTCTTCCCGGCTGAAGCCGGTCCCACTTAAAGCACTGCGTGTGTCCAGTGGGCTAGCGGAAACCCTGACTGTGGGACCGGCTTCAGCCGGGAAGGCGTCGGTGGACACACCGCAGATTTGAGGGTGCGCAAACCGGCCCCTTCCCGGCTGAAGCCGGTCCCACTTAAAGCACTGCGTGTAGCCAGTGGGCTAGCGGAAACCCTGACTGTAGGACCGGCTTCAGCCGGGAAGGCGTCGGTGGTCACACCGCAGATTTGAAGGTGCGCAAACCGGCCCCTTCCCGGCTGAAGCCGGTCCCACTTAAAGCAACTGGTGTATCCAGTGGGGGTGGCTGAAACCCTGATTGTGGGATCCAGTGTGCCGGGCTCAAACCGTGACTGTGGCTTCAGCCGGGGATGTTTTCACTGCGGGGTGGGCGCGTCGATTTACTCAAGCATCCATTCGACGAATACCCGGATCTTCGGCACTTCGGCAGCGTGTTCCGGGTAGGCGAGGTAATACGCATCCTGGCTGGGCAGCGCATGGGGCCATGGCATCACCAGCTTGCCGTCCGCCAGTTCTTCTTCAACCAGGAACCGGGGCAACAGCGCAACCCCGCAACCCACCTGCGCGGCACGGATGCACATATAGATCGTTTCGAAGCGCGGGCCATGGTAGCTGTGTTCGGTCTGATAACCCTGGCTTTCAAACCAGTCGTGCCAGGCTTGTGGGCGATGCGCATTTTGCAGCAGGACCAAGTCGCTCAGCTGTGTCGGATCGGTGAACGGCCGTTCGGGGATACTGGCCGGAGCGCAGACGGTGATCAGCTCTTCATTGAACAGCTTTACGCTCTCGGCGCCAGGCCGAGCACCACCGCCGAAATAGAACGACACATCGCAGCGACTCTGTGCCAGGTCGTCGCTCTCCTGCTCGTTGACCAAGTCCAGATGAATGTGGGGATGACGCAAGCGCCAGCCTTTCAGGCGCGGAACCAGCCAGCGGGCGCCGAAGGTCGAAGGCGTCGACACGCGCAGGACTTCAGTCTCGCCGCCGTAGGAACGCAGGAAGTGCGTCGACATCTCCATCTGCATCAGGACTTTGCGCACCTCAGCCAGATAGAGCGCGCCGGCAGGGGTTAGCTGCAAGCGCCGGCGAACCCTGCGAAACAAAAGGTGTTGTACCAATTCTTCCAGCTGCGCGACTTGCTTGCTCACGGCGCTTTGCGTGAGATTCAGCTCCTCGGCCGCGCGGGTAAAACTCAAATGGCGTGTGACCGCCTCAAAACATTGCAGCGCAGTGACCGACGGGAGATGGCGTTTATTCAACATATTCGGCTCGTTCAGCGTCAGCATGAAAAAACGGAATGATATCTCGCTTAATCGTCGTTTGTTGCAGTGCCGTGTGCCAGCTATTACTACAGGCTGACAAAATTGCCAAAGCCTGACATTCCGCTTTCGCACCTACGATCCGCCTCAGGAGAAACCATGCTCAACGATCTGCTTACCCGACTCGGTGTCGATGCCGCGCTTTATCAGCAGGGCGACAAGCCTGTTCATACGCCAATTGACGGGAGTCAGGTCGCTTCGGTGAGCTGGGAAGGCGCCGCCGAAGTCGAACAGCGCATCACCCGTGCCGACCATGCATTCGAAGCGTGGCGCAAAGTGCCTGCGCCCCGTCGCGGCGAGCTGATCCGGTTATTCGGCGAAGCGTTGCGCACGCACAAGGCAGACCTCGGCGAACTGGTGTCGTGGGAAGCGGGCAAGATCACTCAGGAGGGGCTGGGTGAAGTGCAGGAAATGATCGACATCTGCGACTTTGCGGTCGGGTTGTCACGCCAGATGTACGGCCTGACCATCGCCTCCGAGCGCCCTGGCCACCACATGCGTGAAACCTGGCATCCGCTGGGGGTTGTCGGTGTCATCAGCGCGTTCAACTTCCCGGTGGCGGTCTGGTCGTGGAACACCGCGTTGGCGTTGGTTTGCGGTAACTCAGTGATCTGGAAACCGTCGGAAAAGACGCCACTGACAGCGCTGGCGTGTCAAGCGCTGTTCGATAAAGTCGCAGCGCAATTCTCCGACGCTCCGGCTTACCTCACGCAGTGCATTGTCGGCGGCCGCGAAGCCGGCGAGGCATTGGTTGATGACCCTCGCGTGGCGTTGATCAGCGCGACCGGCAGCACGCGCATGGGCCGCGAAGTGGCGCCAAAACTCGCGGCACGTTTCGCCCGCAGCATTCTGGAGCTGGGTGGCAACAACGCGATGATCCTTACCCCAAGCGCCGACCTGGACCTGGCAGTGCGCGCGGTGCTGTTCAGCGCCGTCGGCACGGCCGGGCAACGCTGCACCACCCTGCGCCGATTGATTGCTCACACGTCGGTGAAGGCCGAGTTCGTCGAGCGTCTGAAAGCGGCGTACGCCAAAGTGCGCATCGGTCATCCGCTGGAAGGCAACCTGGTTGGCCCGCTGATCGACCGGCAGAGCTACGAAAACATGCAGGAAGCCCTGGAGCAGGCGTTGAGCGAAGGCGGCAAGGTGTTTGGCGGCAAGCGTCAGTTGGAAGATAAGTTTCCCGATGCCTATTACGTCTCGCCCGCCATCGTCGAGATGCCGGAACAGAGCGACGTAGTACGCAGCGAGACCTTCGCACCGATTTTGTACGTGGTCGGGTACGACGATTTCAGCGAGGCGGTAAAGCTGAACAATGACGTGCCGCAGGGCCTGTCTTCTTGCATCTTTACCACGGACGTGCGCGAGGCGGAGCAGTTCATCTCGGCATTGGGCAGCGATTGCGGCATTGCCAACGTCAACATTGGCCCGAGTGGTGCAGAGATTGGCGGCGCGTTTGGTGGCGAGAAGGAAACCGGCGGGGGGCGTGAATCCGGGTCGGATTCGTGGAAAGGCTACATGCGCCGCCAGACGGCCACCGTTAACTACTCCCGCGAGCTGCCGCTGGCCCAGGGGATTACGTTTGATTGATTAGCAGAGACGGAGTGTAGTCATCGCACCGCGTTGACTTCATTCGCGACCAAGCTCGCTCCCACCTATTTGCGCAAGTCATGTGGGAGTGAGCTTGCTCGCGAAGTGGTCTTTACAAACACCACTGAATAATCATCGTTGTCTCTCTCCGAGGTTTTGCGATGCCGTTACGCGAAGAATGTCTGTGGGAAACGCTGACGCCGCAGAGGCCGGAAGCGCCCGCGTTGCGCGGGGAAGTGACTGTCGATGTGTGCGTCATCGGCGCTGGCATCACGGGTTTATCGGCAGCCATTCATCTGCTTGAGCAGGGCAAGACCGTTGCTGTCGTCGAAGCCCATCGCACGGGGCAGGGCGGGTCCGGCCGGAACGTAGGGTTGGTCAATGCGGGTTTGTGGATTCCGCCTGACGAAATTGAAGCCGGGTTCGGCGAGAAAGTCGGCAGCCAGCTCAACACAATGCTGGGCAATGCACCCTCTTTGGTGTTCAGTCTGATCGAAAGATATGGCATCGACTGCCAGGCAACGCGCAAAGGCACGCTGCACATGGCGCACAACGCCAAGGGCGAGCTGGACCTGCGCAGCCGTGAAGAACAATGGAAGCGTCGCGGCGCTCCGGTGGAGTTGCTCACCGGCAAGGCCTGTCAGGAAGCGACCGGCACCATCGAAATCACCTCCGCATTACTCGACCATCGCGCCGGCACGATCAATCCCATGGCCTACACCAGCGGGCTGGCTGCCGCCGTCACCCAACTGGGCGGTCAGCGCTTCGATCACTCACCGGTCAAACGCCTTGAGCGACAGGGCGCACGGTGGTGCGTGATCACTGAAAACGGCGCGGTGCTTGCCGAGCAAACCGTCATTGCGTCCAACGCCTACACCGAGGGCGAATGGACGGAGCTGCGCCGCAGCTTCTTTCCGGGCTACTACTACCAAGTGGCTTCGGCGCCGCTGACTGAAGAGGCCGCGCAACAGATTCTGCCGGGCGGGCAGGGCTCCTGGGACACGCGTCAGGTGCTCAGCAGCATTCGTCGCGATGCTGATGGCCGTCTGTTGCTGGGCAGTCTGGGCAACGGCAATCAGAAGCCCGGCTGGTTTCTCAAAGCATGGGCCGATCGTGTTCAGCAGCACTATTTCCCCTACCTCAAGCCTGTGGACTGGGAATGCACGTGGACCGGCTGTATTGCCTTCACGCCCGATCACCTCCTGCGAATGTTCGAGCCTGCACCAGGACTGGTCGCAGCAACGGGGTACAACGGGCGCGGCAATACCACCGGAACCGTAGTCGGCAAGGCCTTTGCCGATTACCTGTGCAGCGGCGATGCGGGTGTACTCCCGATTCCCTTCTCACGTATGCAGCCATTGGCGGGCGTCGGATTGCGCAGCTCTTTGTACGAGGCTGGCTTTTCGCTATACCATGCGGGCCAGTGCCTCAGAATCGTGATCTGAGCAGAAATTTGTGTCACAAAACAACGCTTTTCCTCCTATCCTCTATCCTTAAATGGTGCGTCCCGTAGCGCGAGCGCACCCGCAGTGTGCAGTTCGGTGACGCACGCTGTAACAACAGGGTTGTACAGGTCGGAAATGCGCGGTTGCGCGCTCGTCACTGGAGGGTTGCTCTTTCGAAGTCGCAGGGTTGCACCTTGCGCGGTTTAGACGGTTGCACGCCCTGACAAAAAGGGCAGAAATCAGTCGGATAACAACAAAACAACGACTTTTCTCAGAATAAAAAACCGATGGCACGCCACTTGCTCGCAGCAGCAGCGTGGTCGCAGTGCTAATTAAAAAACCTAGGAGCACCAACTCATGTCGCAGACGTTCTACAGGAAAGGCTTTCTGGCATTGGCAGTGGCTACTGCCATGGGTGCGGCGTCATTTGCACAGGCAGCCGACATCAAGATCGGCGTTGCAGGCCCTATGACCGGCGCCAACGCCTCATTTGGCGAGCAGTACATGAAGGGTGCGCAAGCGGCAGCCGATGCGATCAACGCTGCAGGCGGCGTCAACGGTGACAAAATCGTGCTGACTGCCTATGACGATGCCTGCGAACCGAAACAGGCCGTTGCCGTGGCCAACAAGGCCGCGTCCGACAAAGTTGCCGGCGTAGTCGGCCACTTCTGTTCTTCGTCCACCATCCCGGCATCGGAAGTCTATGACGAGGCCGGCATCATCGCGATCACTCCGGGCTCCACCAACCCAACCGTTACCGAGCGCGGCCTGAGCGCAATGTTCCGCATGTGCGGCCGTGATGACCAGCAAGGCATCGTTGCCGGTGACTATATCGTTGACGTGCTGAAGGCCAAGAAAGTAGCCGTTATCAACGACAAGGACACCTACGGCAAAGGCCTGGCCGACGCGACTGCCAAGCAGCTGACTGCACGCGGCGTGAAGCCCGTCCTGGAAGAAGGCCTGACCCGTGGCGAGAAAGACTTCAGCGCCCTGGTCACCAAGATCCGCAGCACCGGCGCTGACGTCGTCTACTTTGGCGGGCTGCACCCGGAAGCCGGCCCATTGGTTCGCCAACTGCGCGAGCAGGGTCTGAAAGACGTCAAGTTCATGTCCGATGACGGCGTTGTCACCGACGAGCTGGTGACCACCGCTGGCGGCGCGCAATACGTTGATGGCGTCTACATGACCTTCGGCGCCGACCCGCGCATGCTGCCCGACAGCAAGGCTGTGGTTGAGCAGTTCCGCAAGTCGGGTTACGAGCCGGAAGGCTACACCCTCTACGCCTACGCATCGGTTCAGGCGCTGGCCGCAGGCTTCAACGGCGCCAAGTCGAACAAAGGCGAAGACGCTGCCAAGTTCCTCAAGGCCCATCCTGTGAAGACCGTCATGGGCGAGAAAGCCTGGGACACCAAGGGCGACCTGAAAGTCTCTGACTACGTGGTTTACCAGTGGGACAAGGACGGCAAATATCACCAGCTTGAAAAGCAGAAGTAAGTTGCGCACTTAGTCGGATTGGCTGTTTCTCGGGGGTGAGCCGGGAAGCAGACTGATCCGGTAATCGGCGCTGTCTGACGGCAGCGCCGGATTTCTTCTGTTGCCACCCGGGCGCTTCCCCACTCCTCACGAGGGACTGGTTGCCGCGCGCCGGATTGGCCTTTCAAGTTCGTGAGCGTGCGTGATGGATGGTATTTTCCTGCAGCAAATGGTCAACGGCCTGACACTGGGCTCGGTCTACGGCCTGATCGCCATCGGTTACACGATGGTGTACGGCATCATCGGCATGATCAACTTCGCCCACGGCGACGTGTACATGATCTCCGCTTACCTGGCAGCCATTGGCTTGGCCGTGCTGTCGTTTTTCGGCGTCGAGTCATTCCCCTTTCTGATTCTCGGCACACTGATCTTCACCATTGTGGTGACCGGCGTGTACGGCTTCGTCATTGAGCGAGTCGCTTACAAACCGCTGCGTAACTCGACCCGACTGGCACCGCTGATCAGTGCAATCGGCATATCGTTGATCCTGCAAAACTACGCGCAGATCGCGCAGGGCCCGCGTCAGCAAGGCGTACCGACCCTGCTTGAAGGCGCCATGCGCTTCGATGTCGGCAGCGGCTTCGTACAAATTACCTACACCAAGATTTTCATCCTGATCGCCGCCTTTGTTGGCATGGGCGTGCTGACCTACATCATCAAGTACACCAAGCTGGGCCGCATGTGCCGCGCCACGCAGCAGGATCGCAAAATGGCTTCGATCCTGGGCATCAACACGGATCGGGTCATTTCCTACGTGTTCGTCATCGGTGCGGCCATGGCGGCACTGGCTGGCGTGCTGATTACCATGAACTACGGCACGTTCGACTTCTTCGCCGGATTCGTCATCGGCATCAAGGCCTTTACCGCAGCGGTATTGGGCGGCATCGGCTCGCTGCCGGGCGCGATGCTCGGCGGGCTGATCCTGGGCGTTGCTGAGTCGCAATTTTCCGGTCTGATCAACTCCGACTACAAAGACGTGTTCAGTTTCGGCCTGCTGGTAGTCATTCTGATCTTTCGTCCCCAAGGCCTGCTGGGTCGCCCACTCGTGGCGAAGGTATAACCATGTCTGCACCTACTAAACCCATCGATATCAAACAAAGCCTGATCGACGCGGTGATCGCCGGGCTGCTGGCGCTGATCGTATTCGGCCCGATCGTCGGCATCGTGCTGGACGGCTACGGTTTTAATCTGCAGCCCACCCGCGTTGCAGTGCTGGTTGGTGTGGTCGTCGTCGGCCGCTTCTTCATGAGCCTGTTTTTGCAGACGCCAAAAGGGGTTGCCATTGCGCAGAGCTTTGAGAGCTCGGGCTCTGGTGTGCACGTGCTGCCACCGGGTTACAAAACGCGCCTGCGCTTCATCATTCCGCTGATGATTCTGATCGCGGTGATCTTCCCCGTTTTTGCCGACAAGTACGTGCTGACGGTGGTGATCCTTGGCCTGATCTACGTGCTGCTGGGCCTGGGGCTCAACATCGTCGTCGGCTTGGCCGGGCTGCTGGATCTGGGCTACGTGGCCTTTTACGCGATTGGCGCATACGGCCTGGCGCTCGGCTACCAGTATCTGGGGCTCGGGTTCTGGTCGGCGCTGCCATTGGCGGCGATCGCGGCGGCGCTGGCCGGTTGCATTCTGGGCTTCCCGGTCCTGCGCATGCATGGGGACTATCTGGCGATCGTGACCCTTGGCTTCGGCGAGATTATCCGGCTGGTGCTCAACAACTGGCTGTCGTTCACCGGTGGGCCGAATGGTGTGCCTGTGCCTGCGCCGACCTTCTTCGGGCTGGAATTCGGACGCCGCGCCAAAGACGGCGGTATCCCTATCCATGAGTACTTCGGCTTCGAATACAACCCGGACCTGAAATTCATCTTCATTTACACCGTGCTGTTTTTGGTCGTGCTGGCCGTGCTGTACGTCAAGCACCGCCTGACCCGCATGCCAGTGGGCCGTGCATGGGAAGCGCTGCGTGAGGACGAAATCGCCTGCCGCTCGATGGGCCTGAACCATGTGCTGGTCAAGCTTTCGGCGTTCACCATCGGCGCCTCGACGGCAGGGCTGGCCGGGGTGTTCTTCGCCAGTTATCAAGGCTTCGTCAACCCGACATCGTTCACCTTCTTCGAGTCGGCGCTTATTCTCGCCATCGTCGTGCTCGGCGGCATGGGCTCCACGGTCGGTGTGGTCATCGCGGCCTTTGTGCTGACGGTCGCGCCGGAATTGCTGCGCAGCTTCGCTGAATACCGCGTGCTGCTGTTCGGCATCCTGATGGTGCTGATGATGATCTGGCGTCCGCGTGGCTTGATCCGTATCAGCCGCACCGGCGTGCAACCACGCAAAGGCGTGCTGGCCAAAGTGGAGGGCGCGTAATGAGCGACGAAATCGTTCTGTCCGTCGAAAACCTGATGATGCATTTCGGCGGCATCAAGGCGCTCAGCGACGTGAGCCTGCAGGTGCGACGCAACTCGATCTTCGCCCTGATCGGCCCGAACGGCGCCGGCAAGACTACCGTGTTCAACTGCCTGACCGGCTTCTATAAAGCCACCGGCGGGCGCATCGAGCTGAACGCGCGGGGGAAGAAAACCAACGTCATCCAGTTGCTCGGCGAGCAGTTCCGGGCTACCGACTTCGCCTCGCCTAGGCGATTCGGCAGCCGGCTGTACTACAAGATGTTCGGTGGCACGCACTTGGTTAACCGGGCGGGGCTAGCGCGGACGTTCCAGAACATTCGGCTGTTCAAGGAAATGTCTGTCGTCGAGAACCTGCTGGTCGCACAACACATGTGGGTCAATCGCAACATGCTGGCGGGCATCCTCAACACCAAGGCCTACCGCAAGGCCGAGGAAGACGCCATGAACACGGCGTTCTACTGGCTCGAAGTGGTGGACCTGGTGGATTGCGCCAACCGTCTTGCCGGTGAGCTTTCCTACGGCCAGCAGCGCCGCCTGGAAATCGCCCGCGCCATGTGCACACGACCGCAGGTCATCTGCCTGGACGAACCTGCCGCAGGGCTTAATCCTCAGGAAACCGAGGCGCTCAGCGGCATGATTCGCCATCTGCGTGACGACCACGACATGACCATTGTGCTGATCGAACACGACATGGGCATGGTGATGGGCATTTCCGATGACATCGTCGTGCTCGACCACGGCAATGTGATTGCCAGGGGCAAACCAGAGCAGATCCGCAACGATCCGAAGGTCATCGCGGCGTATCTGGGTGCTGATGAAGAGGAGTTGGTATGAGCAAGCCGATCCTCGAATTGAAAGAGATCGATGTGTACTACGGGCCGATTCAGGCCTTGAAGAAAGTATCGATGCACATTGATGAGGGCGAAACGGTCAGCCTGATCGGTTCCAACGGGGCGGGTAAATCGACGCTGCTGATGTCGATCTTCGGCCAGCCGCGCGCTGCGAGCGGGCAGATCATTTATCAAGGCACTGACATCACGCACAAGTCGTCGCATTACATCGCGTCCAACGGCATTGCCCAGTCGCCCGAGGGACGCCGCGTGTTCCCGGACATGTCGGTGGAAGAAAATCTGATGATGGGCACCATCCCCATCGGTGACAAACACGCCGGCGAAGACATGCAGCGCATGTTTGAAATGTTTCCCCGGCTCAAGGAACGGCGCAATCAGCGGGCGATGACCATGTCCGGCGGCGAGCAGCAGATGCTCGCCATTGCGCGCGCGCTGATGAGCCGTCCCAAGCTGCTGTTGCTGGACGAGCCGAGCCTTGGCCTGGCTCCGATCATCGTCAAACAGATTTTCGCAACGCTGCGCGAGTTGGCGCAGACCGGGATGACCATCTTTCTGGTCGAACAGAACGCGAACCACGCCTTGAGGTTGTCGGATCGTGCTTATGTGATGGTCAACGGGGAGATTCGTCTGACCGGGACGGGTAAGGAATTGCTCAGTAATGAGGAGGTCAGAAACGCCTATCTGGGCGGTCACTGAGCACCGAGCGTTGCAGTTATAACAAGCCCCGGTTGGATAACTTCCGGGGCTTTTTTGTGGCTGTTCCGAATTGTGGAAAACAATTTTGAGCCTGCGTGAAAACGCGACATATAGCCGCTGCAAATCGCTGTTTTGTCACGCTTTTGACTTGTTCAGTTTTACTGTGGAGGTGACTGTGAATAAGTTGGTGGTAGGTGCCTGCAGGCCTTTGTTTTCGGGCGTTCCAAGGGGTTGATCAAATATTGATCAGCAGTTTCGGCCGGTATTTCAGAGGCACTTGTCAACGCTTTTGCAGCTGGTTTTTTATACAGGCTTTGCATAGCAGCGGCCTGTGGATAACTCTGTGTGCAACCGTTGGAAAGAGTGCCGTAGATAGCGCAATCTCTGGCTTCGGGCGCACATTCCTGTCCAGACACCCAGATTTCGCAAGCGCGCAACAGCAGATAGCCCTTGCGTGGTCAAGTAAAAAACGCCCAATGATGCGCCACAGCCCCCGTATGCCGGGACCCTCACGAATTTAAGTTGCCCCCAGAGATTGTGAGCCTGACTGTGGATAAGGTGGGCAAAACTACCCGCAGGCCAAGCAGAACAAGGCTTTGAAGAACTTGGTTGTTTTTTATACAGCTGGGAAGTTGTACGACGATGTGGGTGATGACGCTTGATACTGCCCCGCCTGCGCGGGCATTCTTCAGAACTTTCCCACACGCATCACAGTGTGCGTGACTTTCCGTTTTGGCTTGAAAAGCCCGCATCGTTGATCAGGAGAAAAAAATGACCTCTACCGTATTCATTACCGGGGCCACCTCCGGGTTTGGCGAAGCCTGCGCCCGTCGCTTTGCCGAGGCGGGTTGGTCGCTGGTATTGACCGGGCGCCGTGAAGACCGCTTGCAGGCGCTGAGCGCCGAATTGTCGAAGCAGACCAAGGTTCATACGCTAACGCTCGACGTGCGTGATCGCGCGGCCGTGGAGAGCGCGGTGGACAGCCTGCCGGCGGAGTTCGCCAAGATTCGTGGCCTGATCAACAACGCGGGCCTGGCGCTGGGCATCGATCCTGCACCCAAGTGCGATCTGGACGATTGGGACACCATGATCGATACCAATATCAAAGGGCTGGTTTACACCACGCGTGTGCTGCTTTCTCGCCTGATCGCTTATGGACGCGGTGCAAGCATCGTCAACCTCGGCTCTGTGGCGGGGAATTATCCTTACCCGGGCGGGAACGTGTATGGCGGCACTAAAGCATTCGTCGGGCAGTTCTCACTGAACCTGCGCAATGATTTGGTCGGTACCGGGGTACGAGTGACCAACCTTGAGCCGGGTCTTTGTGAGAGCGAGTTCTCGCTGGTACGTTTCGGCGGCGATCAGGCCAAGTACGACGCGACCTACGCAGGCGCAGAGCCCGTTCAGCCTCAGGACATTGCCGACACCATTTTCTGGATCATGAACACGCCTGCGCACGTCAACGTTAATAGCCTGGAACTGATGCCCGTCAGCCAGACGTGGGCGGGTTTTTCGATCGACCGTAGCCGTGGCGAAAAGTAATCAGCTCCACTTGATCGTCGATTGACCGTCGCTTGATCGTTCCCACGCTCTGCTTGGGAATGCGCCGATCGACGCTCTGCGTTGCCGGTTGCCGGTTGCCGGTTGCCAGTTGCTGGTTGGCGGCTGCCGGTCGGCGGTGGCCGGTTGCTGGACGCGGAGCGTCCCGGGCTGCGTTCCCACGCGGAGCGTGGGAACGATCTTAACGATTACCGATGCTAAGACGCCGATCTGTAGGAGCCGGCTTGCTGGCGAACCGGCTTCAGCAGCGGCCAGATTTTCAATGACCCACCGCCTTCGCCAGCAAGCCGGCTCCTACAGACGAGGGCCGTCCCGCGCTTCAAGCCGTTTAGCCACTGAAAAACTCGGCCGGCGCCAGACCGACGTTCTGCGTTGTCGGTTGCTGGCTGCTGGCTGCTGGCTGCTGGCTGCTGGTTGGCGGTTGCCGGTCGGCGGTGGCCGGCTGGACGCGGAGCGTCCCGGGCTGCGTTCCCACGCAGAGCGTGGGAACGATCTTAACGATTACCGATGCTAAGACGCCGATCTGTAGGAGCCGGCTTGCTGGCGAACCGGCTTCAGCAGCGGCCAGATTTTCAATGACCCACCGCCTTCGCCAGCAAGCCGGCTCCTACAGACGAGGGCCGTCCCGCGCTTGAAGCCGTTTAGCCGCTGAAATATTCGGCCAACCCGATGTAGCACGTCGCCAGGTGATACGGCGTCGTGGACGGCATGTCGCTGCGGCTGACCTGGCCCTGGCTGTCCAGGCACTCGTTCCAGCCAGTGGGGTGCAGAAAATGCTCCTGCAACGCTTTCAACTGGCGCGCTAGCAGATGTTCGCTATCAGATCTCAAGGTCAAAGCACGCAAGTACTCAGCCTGCGCCCAGATCCGCTGGGTGCCGTCTTTGACCGAACCATCCACTTCCAGCGTCGCCGCTACAGCGCCCGTCGTTTGATCGACGCCCTGTGCCTCGGCGTGGGCGAAGGCGGTCTCCAGCGAACGGTACAGCGGCGTGCTGCGCAAATGCTCGCTGGAACCCAGCAAATAGAACCACTCGAACTGGTGACCCGGCTCGGACCAGTTATCCACAGCGTCCAGCGGCTTCTCCAGCATCACCCCGTGTTCGACATCGACAAAACGCCGCTGCATGGCTTCAACCAAGCCGTCGAGCGCCGCCAGCGTGCCAGCATCCTCACGCACGGCGAGCGTGCCGAGAAAGGCCTCAGCCAGATGCATCAACGGGTTTTGCAATGGCCCCGCCTGCAGCGAAGCCCAGTTCTCGGCGAGCATGGATTCGTACAGCCCGTTGCCGTCGGCGAAGCGTTCGGCAACGACGCTGAGTGCGGCATTCAGTACCGACTCCACCAGCGGCTCTCGGACGTTGCCCCAGTAATGCGCGCACGCAAATACGATGAAGGCGTGGGTGTAGAGGTCTTTGCGACGGTCCAGCGGCGCACCATGGGGATCGATGCTGTAGAACCAGCCGCCATGCTCGGCATCATGAAAGTGTTGTTGCAGTGACCGAAACAGTGCGGCAGCGCGGGTGGCAGCGTCAGGCACGTCGGGATGGCCGATCAGGCTGGAGAAGAGAAACAGCTGGCGCGCACACGCCATGGCCCGGTAGCGCTGCGGTGGCAGTGGACGATGCTGCGCATCGACCGCCTCGTAGGGCAGCGCCAACTCGGCATTCCACCCAGACCCCTGCCACAACGGCACGACCACCCGCATAAAGTGCTGCTGCACCTCGGTGAACATGGCGTACAGCTCGGACTTGGCAGTGGAGAGGGAAGCGTCAGGCATTGGATGGCGTCACGGCAGGCTCAAATTGCGCGACATGGTAGCAGGCGGGGGGTGGGCAGGGCAGCGGGGATCGATCGATCCCCGCCGAACCCGGTCGGAAATGCCTGCCGTTCAACGAAAAACGCGATCCCTGTAGGAGCGAGCTTGCTCGCGAAGACGGCATTTCAACCGCTGAAGATTAGCGGATGTTCGGGCCTCTTCGCGAGCAAGCTCGCTCCCACAATTGTCCTGTCGGAAGACATATATCCGCGATGTGGTTTTATCGCAGCATCATTCAGCCCGCGAACAACCAGACGCCTGTCGCTGCAGCCAGAGCGCCAGCGACGCGCACAACGGGGGCGGCGGCTGCCGGCAGGAAGCGCACCACGGCATAACCTGCCGCATGCAGTGCGGCCGTCGCGCCGACAAAACCAAGTGCGTAACCCCAAGGGCTGGACATTTCAGGCAGCTCCAGGCCATGCGCGACGCCATGGAACATCGCAAACAGCGCGGTCGCCGTCACTGCCAAAAACAAGGGCGGACGCACGGCCAGCGCGACCGCCAGCCCCAGCGCAAACACCGACGCTGCGATACCGCTTTCCAGCGCGGGCAACGCCAGGCCTTCAAAACCGAGCAGTCCGCCAATCAGCATGGTGCCGACAAACGTGCAAGGTAGTGCCCAACGCGCCGCGCCTTTCTGCTGGGCTGCCCAAAGACCGACGGCAATCATCGCCAGCAAGTGATCGACACCGCCCAGTGGATGGCTGATGCCCGCCACCAGACCGCTTTCATCATGGCCAGGGTGAGCAAAAGCCAATGCCGGAACGATCAGCAGTGCCAGCGCGCTGAGTATTTTTTTGCAGTTCATGAATGAATTCCTTGCTTCACTTGGGGGTTAGCCGCTTGGGTATCCGAAATCAGGCAGCCGTCAGCAGGCCCTGGCGCTCGATGAACGCAACGATCTGCTCTAGGCCCTGGCCGGTCTTCTGATTGCTGAACACAAAGGGTTTGTCGCCGCGCATCTTTTTGGTGTCGCGGTCCATCATCTCCAGCGATGCCCCTACCAACGGCGCCAAGTCGATCTTGTTGATCACCAGCAGGTCGGATTTACAAATGCCCGGGCCGCCTTTGCGTGGCAGCTTGTCGCCGGCCGATACGTCGATGACATAAATGGTGAGGTCCGACAGCTCCGGACTGAACGTTGCGGACAGATTGTCCCCGCCCGATTCGACGATGATCAGGTCCAGCCCCTCAAAACGGCGATTGAGTTGGTCGACCGCTTCCAGGTTGATCGAAGCATCCTCGCGGATCGCGGTGTGCGGGCAGCCGCCGGTTTCCACGCCGATGATGCGCTCCGGCGCCAGGGCTTCGTTGCGCACCAGAAAGTCCGCATCTTCGCGGGTATAGATGTCGTTGGTGACCACCGCCAGGTTGTAGCGGTCACGCAGGGCCAGGCATAGCGCAAGCGTCAGTGCCGTCTTGCCGGAACCGACCGGACCGCCGATGCCGACGCGCAAAGGTTGGCTGTTCATTGTTTCTCTCCGTTAAGCGTGTGGTGCGGTTCGTGGTGCTGCAGCGATAGCCACTGCATCACGATCGAAACAGGCGGCTGTACTGCCGCTCATGGTTCATGCTCGCCAGCGCCAGCCCGAACGGCGCGCTGCCGATGTGTTCCGGGTCAAGGGCAGTGGCGTGTAGTTGGGCGGACTGAAGCAGTGGCAGCAATTCGCTGGTCAGGCGCTGGGCAGCTTGTTGACCCAACGGCAGAGTTTTCATCAGCACGGCCAACTGGTTTTCCAGCCAGCTCCAGAGCCATGCGGCAAGCGCATCCTGTGGATTGATCCCCCAGGCGCGTGCAGCCAGGGCCCAGCCCAGCGCCAGATGCGGTTCGCCTACCTGCAGCAGAAGGTCCCTGGCGGGCTGATCCATTTCGGGCAGGCCGTTTAGCAGTTGCTGCAACGAGTAGCCCATCTGGCGGCTTTCAAGGTGCAATTCACGGGTTTCACGGCTGGCGCGGTGGGTTTCGCTCAGTTGGCGCAACGTCGTCCAGTCGTCTTGCGCAGCGGCGGTGCAGTGCGCGAGCAACAGCGGCGCCTCGAAGCAGGCGAGGTTGAGCAGTAATTGGTCGCCAATCCATCGGGCGGCGCTGGCCGCGTCACTGACGACGGCTTGCTCCACCGCCATCTCCAGACCTTGGGAATAGCTGTAGCCGCCAATCGGCAATTGCGGGCTCGCAAGGCGCAGCAGCGCCCAGGCCGTGTTCACGTGCGCACGCCAAACTGATGGATGCGCGGCGCGTAATTGAAGTCTTCCTCGCCGGCGCGCGAGTGGTGGTGACCGCCACCGTAAGCGCCGTGCTCAGGCTGAAAGGGCGCCTCCAGCGATACGGTCGATGCGCCCAACTGATCAAGCATGGCCTTGAGCACGTAGTCGTCGAGCAGGCGCAGCCAGCCATCGCCCACCTGCAACGCCACATGGCGGTTGCCCAAGTGATACGCCGCGCGGGTCAACTCGAATGCGCTGCTGCAGGTCACGTGCATCAATTGCTCCGGCCGAGCGCAGACGCGCACGACGCGTCCGTCCTTGGCCTGGAGAAAATCGCCGTCACGGAGCGGAGGCTGACCGCGCTCCAGAAACAACCCGACGTCCTCACCCTCGGCACTGAAACAGCGCAGCCGGCTTTTACTGCGCGCCTCGAAATTCAAATGCAGTTCTGCAGCCCATTCGGCTTGAGGGTCGATCCGTTGATGAATCACCAGCATTAGAAAGCTTCCAGCAATGTGCGATACAACAACCAGAGCAAGCGGCTTGCCAACAGGCGCAGCAAACAGAAATTGCGTGAATACAGTGCAGAGACGAATCGTCGCCCAAGTAATGCGCACGCAACTGGTGCGAGGGGTGTTGTCAGTGCACTGGCTTGGCGCGCGCTGGCAGCAAGTGGTCATGAGGCCAAACTGCCGCCTGTAGGAGCCGGCTTGCTGGCGAACCGATACGCGCTGACGACGCTGCGTTGAATGATTAAGCGCATTCGCCAGCAAGCCGGCTCCTACGGTCGGATGCACGGCCACTGGTGAGGCTGGATAATCCTATTCGAAACGCGGTCACCAGCGACTGAAGCCTGAGTTCGGCAGCCCGATCCTTTGTAGGAGCGCGCTTGCCCGCGAATGGCCTTCGCAGGCGCCGAATTACTCAGTGCTGCCCAACCCCTGCCAGCGCTTGGCGCCGATGAAGATGAAGCGCAATTGCTGGGTGATTTTGGCGCGGGGCGTGAGGTGTTCGGCCAAGGCCGAGGGCGGTGGGTCGATCAATTCGGGGAGCATGGCAAACACGCTCTTCACCACAAGGTCCGCCATGACCGAGAGGTCGTCGGTATTCAGGTGCTGGAACTTGGGCATCGACGCCAGATCGGTGGCCAGGTCAGCGATGATGCCTTCGCGCAGGGCGCCGAGGGCCTGGCGCACCTTCAGCGAACCCCCGTATTGCTCGCGGGCCAGGAACAGAAACTGCGATCGATTGGCCGCCACCACATCCAGAAAGATGCGGATGGACGCATCAATGATGCCGCTGTCGATGTTGTGGTTGTGGCGCACTCGGCGGATGGTTTCGCGGAACGTCTGGCCCACTTCGCTGACCAGTGCCAGCCCCAGATGGTCCATGTCATCGAAGTGCCGATAGAAGCCGGTTGGCACGATGCCAGCGGTTTTGGCCACTTCGCGCAGGCTGAGGCTGCCGAAGCCGCGTCCGCTCTCCATCAGGCCCCTGGCTGCATCAAGCAGGGCATGACGGGTCTGCTGTTTCTGTTCGGCGCGGGGCAGCATGGGGCATGTATCTGACAAGGGTGTGGGCGGCAACTCTAGCAAATGCGTTCGCGTTGCGTCGAACCCGGTATGCCGTCCAATAAAAAGCCCGGCGAATATGCCGGGCTTTGGTTAACCGCTTGTGCTCAGGAAACGCGCTGATACTGCTGAATCAACCGATCGGGGCCATTGTCGGCGACGCGCTGGTATTGGTTGATCAACCGGTCAGGGCCATCCTGAGCGAGTGTCGGCAAACCGATGTGCTGCGTCGCCTTCGCTTCGCCGAGTACTGCTTGTTCGCTGGCAGGCATCGCGAAAGCGCTCGAGGCAAGAAGGGAAAGGGTCAGGGCAATCAATTGGCGTTTCATGGACGGATGCTCGGGTGCTAAAGGTTGTGTGAACGTGCTGGGGATTTTACCGCCGCCCGGTGGAGAAAGAAGTTCAACGGGCTGATGGTGACCATCGACAGAAATGATGCGAGCTGAGGGCCCGCCTCAGGCGGGGCTTTCGGCAGTTTTTCATGCGCATTCCCGACGCCGTTCAGGCGCAAGAGGTCGGCCACTGCGGAACTTTCTGGGCTCGAATCGGGATTCGATCAAACCGAAGCCGCTTTTGTCAGTCGAACCGTTACGACGTACGAGACGTGCCCTGGACGGCGCGTCGGTTTTTGGGGAGAAAACGCAATGACGCGAGGCCGTAAAATCTTTGCCTGGGCAGCCGCCATCCTGCTGCTGTTGCTGGTGATTCTGATCATCGTGATCGCGACGTTCGATTGGAACCGGCTCAAGCCGACCATCAACGAAAAGGTGTCCGCCGAGTTGCATCGCCCGTTCGCCATCAACGGCAACCTGGCCGTAAGCTGGCACCGTGAGCCTGACGAAGGCGGCTGGCGCGCCTGGGTTCCGTGGCCCCATCTTTCTGCGGAAGACATTGCGCTGGGCAACCCCGAGTGGTCTAAAACGCCGCAGATGGTCACCCTCAAGCGCGTTGACCTGCGTTTGTCGCCCTTGCCGTTGCTGGCTCAGCGTGTGGTCATCCCGCGCATTAACCTGACCGAACCCAATGCCCGTATCGAGCGCCTGGCCGATGGCCGAGCCAACTGGGTGTTTGACCTGCCCAAGAGCGATCCCGATGCCAAGCCCTCCAATTGGGTCATCGACATCGGTTCGATTGGCTTCGATAAAGGCTTTGTCAGCTACAACGACCAGAAGATCAACACCGCCGTCGACGTGGTGATCGACCTGCTGGGCAAGCCGATCCCCTACAGCGACATCGTCGGCAGCAGTGAGGCGAAGAAGGTTCAGGACAAGGGCGCCTCGGCACAGGACTACGCCTTCGGCTTCACCGCTAAAGGCCAGTATCACGGTCAGCCGGTTAACGGCAGTGGCAAGGTGGGCGGTTTGTTGGCGCTCAAGGATGCAGCGCTGCCGTTCCCGGTACAAGCCGATGTCAGCGCCGGCGCCCTGCGCGTCGCTGTTGCGGGCACTGTCACTGATCCGCAAAACCTGGGAGAGCTCGACCTGCGGTTGAAGCTGTCCGGCGACAGCCTCAGCAACCTGTATCCACTCACCGGCGTGACCCTGCCGGACTCCCCACCGTATTCCACCGATGGCCGCCTGGTCGCGAAACTGCATGACCCTGCCGGAGCCTCGTTTCAGTACAAGGGCTTCAACGGTAAGATCGGCGAGAGCGACATTCATGGTGATCTGGGCTTCGTGGCGAGTCAGCCACGTCCCAAGCTGACCGGTGCGCTGGTGTCCAACCAGTTACTCATGGCCGACCTCAAGCCGCTTATTGGCGCCGACTCCAATGCCGAGCAGAAAACCCGGGGCGGCGAGAGCAAGCAACCGACGGGCAAAGTGCTGCCGGTCGAGGAGTTTAAAACCGACCGCTGGGCCGCCATGGACGCGGATGTCGAGTTCACCGGCAAGCGTATCGTGCAGAGCGCCGAGCTGCCCTTCAATGACCTGTACACGCATGTGATTCTCAATGATGGCGTGTTGAGTTTGCAGCCCCTGCGCTTCGGTGTTGCAGGCGGCAAGCTTGACGCCGACATCAAGCTCAACGGTCATACCCAGCCGCTTGAGGGCCGCGCGAAGCTTTCAGCGCGTGGTTTCAAACTCAAGCAGCTGTTCCCGACGTTCGAACCCATGAAGACCAGCTTCGGCGAGCTCAACGGCGACGCTGACATCAGTGGTCGGGGCAATTCCGTGGCTGCGCTGCTGGGCACCTCCAACGGTGAAATGAAAATGCTGGTCAATGACGGCGCCGTTAGCCGCGGGCTCATGGAAATCGCAGGCCTGAACGTCGGCAACTACGTGGTGGGCAGGTTGTTTGGCGACAAGGACGTGAAGATCAATTGCGCAGCGTCTGACGTTAACTTCAAGGATGGCCTGGCGAGCACCAAGCTGTTCGTCTTTGACACCGAGAACGCGATTATTTACGTGGACGGTACGGCGAATCTGAAAACCGAGCAACTGGACATGAAAATCACGCCGGAGTCGAAAGGCTTCAGGGTCTTTTCGTTGCGCTCGCCGCTGTACGTACGTGGCCCGTTTGCCAAGCCTAATGCAGGGGTCGAGTCGGGCCCGCTGTTACTGCGCGGCGCAGGGATGGTGTTGTTGGGCGCGGCCGTAGGGCCAGCGGCCGGGTTGCTGGCGCTGGTGGCGCCGAGCAGTGGTGATGCGCCTAACCAGTGCGCGCCATTGCTGGAACAGATGCGCTCGGGCAAGGCGCCGAAAACGGTGAAGTGAAGGGGGCTCTCGAGGTTGACTGATCATTCGTTGTTGGTAGCGCACGGAGTGCGGTGGCCCGTCTGACGCGTTCGCCAGCAAGCCGGCTCCTACAAAGTTCGCGGATGTCCTGTAGAGCTGGTCCCGACGAAAGTCGCGGTTGCCCTGTATGCCGATTCCGACGGAGGTCGCAGTTATTCTGTAAGAGCCGGCTTGCTGGCGAACACGGCTGGCCACGATGCAAAGGCGCAACCCTCACCCACAAAAAAGCCAGGGCATATGCCCTGGCTTTTTACATTGCGTGCCGCGGATCAGAGACCGTCGAGCAGGTCTGCCATGTCGTCGGCGTGTTCTTCTTCCTGAGCCAGAATTTCTTCGAAGATGCGGCGAGTCGTCGGGTCTTGGTCACCGATGTACTGAATGATCTCGCGATAGCTGTCGATGGCAATGCGCTCGGCCACCAGGTCTTCGGTAATCATCTCTTTGAGCGTGTTCCCGGCGACGTACTGCGCGTGGGAATTGCGGCTCAGCAGGTCGGGGTTGAATTCCGGCTCGCCGCCCAGCTGCACGATGCGCTCGGCCAGCTTGTCAGCGTGCTCAAGCTCCTGATTGGCGTGTTCCAGAAATTCATCGGCTGCGGCGTGGGATTTGATGCCCTTCGCCATGAAGTAGTGGCGCTTGTAACGCAGGGTGCAGACCAGCTCGGTTGCCAGCGATGCGTTCAGCAGGCGCAGGACCTCTTCACGATCAGCGCCATAGCTCTCGGTAACGGCGCCGTTCTCTACGTTGTGGCGCGCGCGCTCTCGTAACGTGGCGACGTCGGTCATAGGGTGCAGATTGATCATCAGGTATCTCCAGGGCTTTTCCGGTTTGTTCCGTCGCGCTCTGTATGCGCCATGCGTAAAGCAGGCGCCCGGCAGGATCGGGTCATAGGTGTGAGTGGTGGGCGCTGGCAAAAGTTTGATTTTTGTTCGCGCTGATTTAACGCGCAGGCATGGCATGCAGGAATCTACGAGGGTTGAGCCGCCAGCGTTATCGATGCGCGCCGGTCATCGTTGCGATATTCCGGCGGGTGCAGCCAAAGGCAGGCTCAACCATTCAAACGAAGAGCGTTAAATCACATGGCGCGTTCGTTGGCGTCACGCTGTTCGCACGTCATGAAGCCTTTGCTGTTCACGCGACCGTTGTTGTCGAAAGTGACGTAGTAAGCCTGTTGGTGGCCTTCGCGGTTCAGCACATAGTTGTTGCAAGTGCCAGGGTGAGCGCGGCGCTGGGTAGTGGTCGACGGCGTGCCGCCGATGGTCAGGACTTGTTCCTTGGTCATGCCTTCTTCGACTTGCTTGACCAGTGGTTCATTGCGGTAGGTCGCGTAGTCAACCGGGTTCGGCAGGGTGGTCGATGCGCAACCCGCCAACGCGGCCATGGAAATCACTACTGCCAGAGATTGCTTGAACATTCGAATTGCTCCACGAGAAAGACCATTGTTGGCCCGTTGCTGTTATGAGCAGTCAAGCCGCCCAAGAGTTCGATCAAATTGATGGCGATGGGGCATTACTGTTTTTTGTCATGTTCCAGGAACGTTTGCCGACTACTTTTGGAGTGACTACCTCGGCCCATCATGCACTCTCAGGGATCGCCCTTTCATGCCGCAAGAACAGGCCACGCGCTACCCCATTGTGCTGGTGCCCGGGTTGCTGGGCTTTGTGAAGCTCGTGGTTTATCCGTACTGGTTCGGTATCGTGCCAGCGTTGCGTCGGGGTGGCGCGCAGGTGATCCCGGTCATGGTCTCGGCGGTCAACTCCACCGAGATTCGCGGCGAGCAGTTGCTGGCCCGCGTGCAGGAAATTCTTGAGCAAACCGGAGCCGCCAAGGTCAACCTGATCGGGCACAGTCAGGGTGCGCTGACCATCCGCTACGTCGCGGGCATGCGCCCGGACCTGGTCGCGTCGGTCACTTCCATTGCGGGTCCCAATCACGGCTCCGAATTGGCCGATTACCTTGAAGAGCACTTCCCGCCGCATACGATAAAAGGGCGTGTGGTCAACGCTGCCATTCGCGTCACCACGCTCATCACCGGTGCGCTCGACACCGGTTATCGCGGCACTCGGCTGCCCGTGGATGTCGACGCTGCGCACCACTCCCTCACCACCTGCGGGGTTGCGCGATTCAACCTGCGATTCCCTCAGGGGCTCCCCAAAAACTGGGGCGGGGAGGGCGACGAAGAGGTGGCCGGGGTGCGTTATTACTCCTGGTCCGGAACGCTGCAAACAGGGCGCACCGACCGCGGCAAGAACCTCTTCGATAGCTCAAATCTTACCTGTCGAATATTTGCTCGCACGTTCACGAAAGAGCGAGGTCAATCTGATGGCATGGTCGGGCGTTTCAGTTCTCACCTTGGCAAAGTCATTGGCGATGACTATCCGCTCGACCATTTCGACATCGTCAACCAGCACTTCGGGCTGGTAGGCAAGGGAGCCGATCCCGTGAGGTTGTTCCTGGAGCATGCCGCGCGTTTAAAAGCCGCCGGTCTTTGACTTACTTAGCCGTTGTTCGTGATCAGTCGACCCGAGGGGTCGCGTAGGAAGTGATGCGATGAGCGATAAAGAGCTTTATGAAATCGAATACACGTTGGCCGGTGAGCACCATGTCGATCTGATTGAAAACCTCGACGTGCCGATTATTGAGGTCGTGCACGAACTGGCCCTCAAGCATAACGTCGCTGTGGAAGATGACCCTTTTGATACCGGTGAAGACACCATCGGCCTGCCGCATGTGCTGGGCATTACCGATGTGTCGATTCACGCTGCGGAGGATCACGACAAAGCCTGATTGCCCGGTAAGTCGGGCAAGCAGCCTTAACTGATCGCGGCCTTGCGCAGCGGTGTGGTCCAGCGTTCTGCCAGGATCACCCCGCCCAGCGTCAGGGCACCGCCGATAAAGTGA
The DNA here is from genome assembly GCF_030208975.1 of Pseudomonas sp. ME-P-057. Taxonomy (NCBI): domain Bacteria; kingdom Pseudomonadati; phylum Pseudomonadota; class Gammaproteobacteria; order Pseudomonadales; family Pseudomonadaceae; genus Pseudomonas; species Pseudomonas sp. ME-P-057. Next base: position 2,547 of record NZ_JARVSX010000042.1, on the reverse strand, counting down.
TAAGACGCCAGTTGCTCGCCGAGCGCGAGCGCGGCAACCAGCGCAGTCAGGATGGGCACCAGGTTGAAAAACAAGGTGGTGCGGCTGGGTCCGAGGATTGAAATCGCTTTCATCCACAGCAACGGCGCCAACATTGAGGTCGGAATGCACGCATAGAGCACCAATGGAATGTTGCTTGCGTTCAGGCCCGTCTTTGGCGAAATCACATACAGCGGAAACAGCGCGATGATCGCTACCAGTATCTGCAGGTACAGCAGCTGCAACGGCGGCATGCGTAGCTGCCATTTCTTGAGCAGCGTGCTGTAGGTTGCATACGCCAGCGTCGCCACCAGCATCATCACGTCACCAACGTTGACGCCATGGGCGATCAACGCACTCCAGCTGCCCTGCGACACCACCCACAGCACACCGGCAAATGACACGAACGCACCGACCAATGCGCCCGCAGTCAGCCTCGTACCAAGGCTGGCGATCGACATGCCCAACGTCATCACCGGCACCAGCGACAGAATGATCCCCATATTCGTGGCCGTGGTGATGTTTGCCGCGTAGTACGCCAAGCTTTGATAAATCGCCATACCCAGCACGCCCAGTACGACGACCTTGCCGAGGATCGGCTTGATCTGCGCGCGGTTACGCAGCACGGGCGCCAGCAGGAACGGCGTGAACAGCAACGCCGCCAGGACCCAGCGATAAAAACCGATCTCGGCAGGGAAAATACGCCCTGCCGCTGCTTTGGTGATGACGTTGTTGCCCGCCCAAATCATGACGGTGAGCAGTGGATAAAGGTATGGCATGACCGGACCGGCAGTTGAGTGAGGCGCCATTATCGGCCTGTCAGTCCGCACGTCCAGCGCAGGGAACGGCTTGTCAGAAATATGCAGCAACATTCTTTGGCTACACTCCTTTCAGAGCCATGCAAGGGCATGGCGCCTCAGGAGAATGGCGATGACGATGCTGCGTATCCCCTTGTTGGTCATGGGCTTGCTGTTGAGTGCCCAAGGTTTTGCCGCTACGGCCCAGCAAAACAAAATGACCACGTGCAACGCCGACGCCTCGGCGAAATCCCTGAAGGGCGATGAGCGCAAGGCGTTCATGAGCACGTGCCTCAAGGCTGCGCCCGCACCGGTTGCCACTCAGCAAGACAAGATGAAGACCTGCAACGCTACGGCCAGCACTCAGGCGCTTAAGGGCGATGCACGCAAGTCCTTCATGAGCGATTGTCTTAAAAAGAAATAAATTCGCGGATCGATTCCTGGCGCCAAAATGCGGCGCCGCCCCCTGCATTTTCTGCGATTGCGGCCGATGACCCCCTTTGCAATCGCAGCGTCCTCACGCTTGAGCCTTCAAGGGCTTTCGCGTCGCTGGTTCTCCACTCAGAACGCTGGCAGACTGCCCATCCTCCACGCCGCTCGTTTTGAGGCTGTATGCCAACGTTTTCGCCCCGTCAAGTGTATCTGGCCAGTTGCATTCTCGTGTTTGGCGGGTTGCTGCTGGTGCTGCCGCTCAACTTGTTGCCCAGTCTTTTGGCGGGCTTGCTGGTGTATGAATTGGTCGACATGCTCACGCCTCAGCTACAGCGGCTGATCGCCGGCGAGCGCGCGCGTTGGCTCGCCGTGGCGTTGTTGGGCACGCTGGTGGTTACGGTGTTGGCCTTGTTGTTTGCAGGGGCGATCAGCTTTCTCCTGCATGAGGCGGAAAACCCCGGGGCGTCACTGGATAAATTCATGATTCTGGTGGACCGCGCGCGCGGTCAACTGCCGCCTTTCATCGACAACTATCTGCCGGCCAGCGCCACTGAATTTCAGGTGTCCCTGAGCGCCTGGCTGACCAAGCACCTCGGCGAGCTGCAGCTGCTCGGCAAAGGCGCGGCGCATATGTTCGTCACGCTGCTGATTGGCATGGTCCTGGGCGCGATCATCGCGCTGCAACGCATCCCCGATGTCACCAAGCGCAAGCCTTTGGCCGCCGCGCTGTTCGAGCGCTTGCACCTGCTGAGTCAGGCGTTCCGCAACATCGTCTTCGCTCAGATCAAGATTTCACTGCTCAACACGGCATTCACCTCGATCTTCCTGGCGGTCATCCTGCCACTGTGTGGCGTGCACCTGCCGCTGACCAAAACGCTGATTGTGTTGACGTTCCTGCTGGGCTTGCTTCCGGTGGTGGGCAATCTCATGTCCAACACGCTGATTTTTATCGTCGGCATGTCGCTGTCGATCTGGGTGGCAATGGCGGCGCTGGGTTATCTGATCGTGATCCACAAGGTCGAGTACTTCCTCAACGCGCGGATCGTCGGCGGGCAGATTAGTGCCAAGTCGTGGGAGTTGCTGCTGGCGATGCTGATCTTCGAAGCCGCCTTCGGCCTTCCCGGCGTGGTCGCGGGGCCGATCTATTACGCCTACCTGAAGAGCGAGCTGCGCAAGGCAGAGTTGGTTTAGCGCCGGCGCCAGGCGCTCAAGTGATGCGCACCCTTTTCACGGCTGCACGCGGTTAGTGGGACCGGCTTCAGCCGGGAAGAGGCCTGCGCGAACAACTTCAATTTCGCGG